>JBHLKA010000022.1:1377-27571 GCA_048887145.1 Candidatus Hodarchaeota archaeon | reverse complement strand
GTCTTACCTTATTTTCCAAAAAAAGGGGAATCAGTAGAATGCACTAAATGTAAATATGAAAAAATAATATGGTCTTAATAGTTATTTTTAACACACTAGAAAAAATAAAAAAATAAGAAAGATAAATTTAAGCTTCTTTCTTTTTATAGATATAAATCAACGATATAATTGCGAGACAAGTAAAAATCAAAAAGTAGTACCCGTAGGATATCCCCGCAGACACCTCTAATTGTAAATGGTACTGCGTTTCAGGAACTGCATAAGTAGAAATATAAAAATGTTCAGTTATAGAATGATCTATGAAAATCCATTGATAAAATAAATCAGCTGATAGATCAGTACCATGAACATGTACATATCCACCTCCTCCACCATGTCCTTTAGAATCAAATCCGTAATCAGTATCAAAATAATCCATAATACCATTAATATAATTATCGTAATCATTGGGGGGCATGAAAAAGCCATGGTCGTAAAATGGAGCATAAAATGATGTTGTAGATGTCGCATTATTGAAATAAATGAACATTTGGTCATTCAAAATTGTTGTTGTTTGTTGATTAATACTATTATATTTTGTAATTGTAGCATGTAATTCAGTGGCATTTCCACCATTTAGCGATATAATGGAAGTAACTGTTATATCAAATTTAGAGTCAACTGGAAGAAATCCACGACTTGTATTGCTTTCTTTTACAACCCATGTATAGGTGGTTCCCGCTGTAACGCCCCATTCTATATCATTAGCAGAAGAACGCGGAGATCCTAGGATTGGTGAAACAAATGCAAAAGATGTGATAAAGCAAACTAATCCTAAATAAATTACAAAAATCTTTTTTGACTTTAACATTTGATTTCAATTTTTTTGTGATAGTATAATATTTTATAAAAAAGTATTTAATAATTTGTCCGAAATTAGAGTTTGAACATTTTTGTCATAGCTCATCTATTTCAGTTTGATATAGAAAAGTGTCTTTTTTTTTATTTTCTTCAATTATTGCTAGAATCAATTATTACTTCTTCTTTATCAACCAAATCCTTAAAAACATGGGGAATTTCTATGATTTTGATTAACTCACGTCAATTTTTCAATATTAGTTGAAACTTACTAACTTATTTAAAACACAAAAATTCCCAATTGGGCATCTCAGAATTTGATCAAATTTTTTATCTTTCTTAAGATAAACATGTTTTAGCGAAAAAGGAAGAAAATAGATACTTTCCTACATCTTATAGTTTTAAAATTTAACGAAACTCGAATTTCCATAAAAAAGTCTTAACTTTTACGAGATTGATCTTTTTACCATTTCTGAATTTTGTCGTGATATTTTTTTCATTTTATTGCCCATAAAATCATGTATCAATCAAAATCTTTAAATATACAAAAGATATATTACTATTTAACTAACTATTAAATAATAACAAAAATCAATAAAAATATCAATATTAAAATAAAGAAGTGGAGGAATAAAAAATGTCTGAATATATTAGTTGGAGTCCTATTAGAAGATTAATGAAGCACAATGGCGCCATAATTGTTGCTCGTGATGCAGTGGATGAATTAGTTGATTGGATGGGCATGGCGGCAGAAAAAATAACCAAAACTGCCTTAGGTTTAACAAAGCATGCAAAGAGAAAGAAAGTCACTCGAGACGACATCCTTTTAGCCATTAAATATTTTTAAAGTAAATAGGAAAGAAAGTATCTTAAATTTAATTCATTATTTTTTTTAATTTTAAATTTTATTAGAATATCCTTAGATTATATCATTCAAAAGAACTATACTATTTATTATAATTCAGGATTAATATCTTCATTATTTTTCAAGATGAAATAAACTATGCCCCTCATATTGAAAGCTATTTACACTCTTTAGGAGCATTTCTAGGTTAACATTTTCTTTTGTAAGTACAACAACTACTTCAAATTTACTTAATTGAAAAACTAAAACTCCACCTTTAGATCCTTTAATATATAAATGGTTGAATTCTCCATTATCCATTTCAAAATTACCCCTCTTTCCTACTGCTAATATTGTAGCAGAAAGAGCAGATAGTTGGCTTTTATTAATATCTCTTGGTAGAGTAGACGCAATTGGCAATCCTTCGACAGAGAGCAAAATGACTGCCTTAATTGCTGAATTTGTATTTTGCAGACTAAGTAAAAATTTCTCGACGTTTTCTGGATGATATCTCAATATTTGTAGATAAGATAGGTGAAAATAAATATATTTCTTCCAATGAGACTTTAAGCAAGTGAACGTAATTAAGGACTTACTAATATTTTCTTTCTATCATAATCACCTGGATCTCCACCATCTTCAAGGTATTCGGCAAAGTTCTTTAAGTCATTCAAAATGTATATTATCCCTCTTCCTAATATTTCTTCATGTTCTACGATTTTATAATCAATCCATGATGATACTTCTGTTAAATCACCTTTCGCCTTTAGAACATATCCGAATGAAGTAAATTGCTCAGCTTCTGCTTTACTAGTTACCATTTCATTTTCTTTGCGCTCTATGGTAGCATACGTATAATCTCCTCCTGTTGATTTAATAGATCCTTCATTTGGACCAGTTTGGGTGATTTCTTTTATAGTGGAATTCCATTTACGAATTAGGGAGATATCGGTTATACAATTATAAATTATGTTAGGTGAAGCATTAATCTCAATTTTTCTTTCAACTTTAGGCATATAATCGTCTCACAAAGTTTACAAGAAAGTAAGTAAAATTGATTTTTATATTTTTGTCTATGAGACTAATTTAAAATACCCATAAATAGAATAAAGAATATTGATAAAAGCTCAAAGAAGTAATCTTTAAACATTAATTTTTTATCACAAGTACTATATTGAATCAACAATAATTATGTAGATTCAACAAGTTTATTAAGGATCGTTTCTTTTTTAGAACTAACAAATTGTTTCAGTGCTTTATAATTTTTCCTTATGAATTATAATTTTAACGGAGATAGTTTAAATAAGGCACAAAATTTAAAAAAAGTAATATTACTAAAAGATTCAAAAAATGAAAATTCTTTACGTTAATCCCGCTCGTTTGGAAGCAGGATTGGATGCTATTATTAAGGGTGCGCCCTTAAGCCTTATTTCAATCGCTGCAATGGTTCCTGAACATGATGCAAAATTATTTGATTTTAAAGTGGACAAGTATCGTGAGAAGAGATTTCGCAGTGATTTAAACAAATATGATGTTGTAGCTATTACAAGTATGACACCCCAAATATATCACGCATTAGAGGTCGCACATATGGCTAAAGAACAAGGTTGTTATACAATTTTAGGTGGATATCATCCTACTTTAGCACCCGAATTTGTAGCACGGGAACCTGATATAGATTTCACTGTCAGAGGTGAAGGAGAACATACTTTTAAAGAATTAATTGATTATCTTGACGGAAATAGAAGCAATATTGAATTAAATCAAATTGATGGTTTATCATATAAGGATAAAGATGGAACGGTAAAACATAATAAAGAACGTCAATTAGAATGTAATCTAGATAATCTTCCAATGCCTCGAAGAGATTTATTAGATGATGCAAAATATATTTATTTAGGTGCAAGAGTAGCTCAACTTGAAACATCACGTGGTTGTCCACATAATTGTAAATTCTGTTGCATTATTAAAATGTGGAGGAATTCAAATAAACCTGTAACGTATAGAACAAAATCAATTAAAAGGATTATGCGGGAAATTTATGATGTTGATTGGAAAAATGATTTTATCTTTTTCTGTGAAGATAATTTTACCATAAAAATAAAACGGACAAAACAAATACTCGAAACTATGATTCGTTCAGGAGTCCCAAATAAAATTTATTTTTCCTGCCAATCTCGAGTTGATACATTATATCGAAATCCTTGGTTAGTTGATTTAATGCATAAGGCGGGTATGAGACAAGTTTTTCTAGGGATTGAATCAGTTCACCAACAAAGCCTTGATGCTATGAATAAACAGAATACCACTCCTGAAATGGTTAAAAATGTAGTATCTATGCTTCAAGACCGTGGAATTTCAATATTTGGAGGTGTTATTATCGGATTTCCAGGTGAAACTAAAACAATGGTAAGACAAAATATTCAATTTGCTAGATCCCTTAATCTAACCTGTATTCAATTTACTCCTATAACAGCATTTCCAGGAACGGAGTTCTACAATGAAATGTCGAAAAAGAAAATGATTACAACTAACAATTATAGGTATTATGATTTATTCCATCCTATGATGCGTACAGAACAACTAACAACTAATGAAATATATGAATTAGTAGGCGAAGCTTATTCTGCATATTATCTTAGTAAGGGTTGGCTTGGAATGCTCATAAAAAGATATACTAATCCTTTTGGTAAATTTAATTGGATGGGTCGAAATGTACCACGTTTTGCTAAAACTGTGATTAAAAACG
The DNA here is from genome assembly GCA_048887145.1 of Candidatus Hodarchaeota archaeon. Taxonomy (GTDB): domain Archaea; phylum Asgardarchaeota; class Lokiarchaeia; order Sigyniarchaeales; family SOKP01; genus SOKP01. The sequence continues at coordinate 23,141 of JBHLKA010000022.1, read as the reverse complement.
GAAATGATATGCTTCATTCAATGGGAATGAGTAAATCAATAATTTCTGATGAATTAAAAGAATTAATGAAACATGGAATACCCGATAAAATATTCATACCTAAAAAATCTGATAATTTAGATAAAAAATATGAAATTATCTCTAATTCTAGAAAAACACAAAAACCAGCAAAAATCACCGTTTAAATAATTGATCATCTTCTTTTTTATATTTTATAATTTATATGAATAAAATGCTTAGCCTGTTTAATCTATACATTTAAATTATTAAATTAGCTGTTAGAAATTTGGATGCATCATATTTTTTGATTACTATGTGATAAATTAGTAATTTCTAATATTTATCACACTTTTTTTTAAAAGAAATTTAATTGAAGTTGAAACTTTTTTATAGCCTTAGGTTAAATATTAATTTAACTCTTAATTGAATGAAAAGTAAAAATTAGTTTTTAAAATAGGAGATAAATATATGTCTGAAGAAGAATTTATACCTAAGAAATCAAAACTTGCTTTTGGGGGAATCACATTTACTAGTGGTATGTTTTCAAATTTAGTTATAGCCACTACATTTACATATTTTTACAATATAAAACTTGGATTAACATATGATAGAACAGGGCTTGCTTGGTTAATATTTATTATTTGGAATACGTTAAATGACCCTCTACTTGGCTTCATTGAGGATAGAACTAAGTCAAAGAAATATGGAAGAAGAATTCCATATATTCGTTTTGGTGGAATAATGTATGGAGTCTTATTTATCCTAAGTTGGATTCCTTTTGCTAGCAGTGACAATCAAGTAGCATTATTTTTTAATATGCTTATAATGTTGTTCCTATTTGATACATTGTTTACAATGGTCGGTTTAATCTCATATACATTACCAGCTGAAATGGCAGTCACCAGTACTGCACGTTCGAAGTTAAATGTGTCTGGATCTATAGGTAATGCCTTAGCTTTGTTGATATCCTTTGTTATTCCAGCGATATTGCTTACGGGAGAGGAGTTAGCTAGTGTGGATCCAATGTTTCCGATATTTATCATTACTATTATCGTTTTAGGTGTCGTCGGAACTGTGATATTGTATATAAGCAGTTTTCATATCAAAGAAAATAAATATACAATATTTGAAGAGCCACTTGGTTTCAAGGCCAGTATTATAGAAACATTTAAAAATCGATCATTTTTGATATTCGAGTTGTCAAATTTCTTTTTTTTAATCGCTCAATTTATGTTGACTAATGGGGTATTATATTGGGTAGATTTTGTACTTGGATTAGAAGGTTTTATGGCAATGATTCCATTACTGGTTTTTTTTATAGTCGTCTTTGTATTCTTTCCAATATACAGTAGATTAATTATCAAATATGGATTAAAGAAAATATTTATGTATTTACTGGTTTTTACGGGCGTTTCATTTCTAATTAGTTTTGGGCTAGCGTGGTCTCTTTATCCCTCCTTTATAGCCATGGTATTAATTGGGATCGGAATATCTGGGTATTTTATAACAAACCAATTAGTTATGGCAGATGTGATTGATAAAGATGAAATCTTAACAGGTAAACGAAGAGAGACCACTTATGCTGGAATGAATGCCTTATTAACTAAACCCACGAATTCATTAGGGCCATGGATTTTACTCTCAGTTATAAGCCTTTTTGAGAATAGATTCTTGAATAGACCTTTAGGCGTTATGGTTGCTTTTACAATCGTCCCAGCGATTTTCATTTTACTTAGCGCATTATCTATTAAATTTTTCCCTCTAAGTGGTCCAGAATGGAGCAAGAAAAAAGAAGAACTACATAAAATACATCAAGAAAAAGAAAAAGCATATTTAGAAAAGATAAGATCCCAAGAAGAAGCAAAATAGTAAATCTTCATCCTTTTTTTTTCTTTGAATTATCAAATTCTAAGAAGCTATTAATTTTTTAAAATATAGAATTGGTTTCTGCCATTTTTCTCAAAAATTATGTTAAGTGGTAATGCTCTACCCTAATTTATAAAAATCTTTTAGAGTTGTTTCTTTTAAATAGAATTATGTAAAGTTATTCTTAACATGCAAAATCAAAAACTGGAGTATTTTAATGGACCTTTCTTAAAAAAAAATAAAGTATTTCATCGACATTATCAAGAGAATATTGTAAAACAATGTAAAAATAAAAATACTCTGGTTATTTTACCAACTGGTTTGGGAAAGACAATTATTGGCGTCTTACTCCTCGCAAAATCTTTAGAAAAATATCCAATGTCAAAAGTAATAATTTTAGCTCCTACTAGACCATTAGTTTCACAACATAAATCGTCATGCCAAAAATTTCTGGAGATTGAGAAAGAAAAAATTACTGCGTTTACTGGAAAAATTCAGCCAAAAAAAAGAATTTCTCTATTTAATGATTCAAAAGTGATAATATCTACTCCTCAAGTAATTAAAAACGATATTGAAAGAGGTAGATATAATCTTAAACATATTTCTTTACTGATTTTCGATGAAGGACATCGAACTAAAGGCAATTATGCATATAATTTCATTTCAAATGAGTATATAAATACATGTTCAGATCCATTAATATTGGCTTTAACTGCATCTCCAGGTAAAGATTATTCATGTATCCAACAATTATGTGATAATCTGTTTATTGAGAATGTTATCTTCAAATCCTATGCTGATAGGGATGTAAAAAAATATATATATGATATCGACACTTTTTTAGAATTTGTAAATGTTCCAATTAAAGTTTTGGAAATTAGTGCGATTTGGTATAACTTATTTGAGAGATATTTACGCCTATTTATCAATTGGAAATTAATTTCTCCCAACAAAAAGTATTATTCAAAAGTAGAGTTCCTAGCAATTGCTAGAGATTTAACTTTATCATTAAGATATGAAAATGGGTATGAGCCGGATTTATCAGAGGAAGATTATATTAATCTATTATATTATCATTCCCCGAAGGTTATTGATATAATCAAAGAAGAATCACTTAATATTCAAACCATTTATTCTTATTGTTCTAGTTGTATCAGCCTTCTTCATGGTAAAGATTTACTAGAAACTCAAAATTATTCGTTATTCAAATCGTTCTTAGATAGAATAAAATCAAAATCAGAGGAGGATATATTATCAGCAAAAAGGATTATTCATTCAGAACACTATAAATTCATAGAACAACTGCTAGAAAATACCTCAGATGAACAATTATCTCATCCTAAAATAGAAAAAATAATATCAATAATTCAAGAGGAATTTCAGGAATACAACAATAATAAAATCTTGATTTTCACTCAATTTCGCGAAATGGCAGAGTTTCTAAAAAATAAAATCACAAATCAATTTAAAGCAAAATTAAAAGTAGAGAAATTTATTGGTCAAACATCCAGATTTAATGATTTTGGATTTTCTCAAGATAAGCAATTAGATATTCTTGATAAATTTAGATCGGGAGAAATTAATTTATTAATCGCAACCAGTGTTGCAGAAGAAGGCCTTGATATTCCAAATGTAGATGCAATAATTTTCTATGAACCTGTTCCATCTGAAATTCGTTTAATTCAAAGAAGAGGAAGAACTGGAAGAAATTCTCCAGGTAGATGTTATATTCTCCTTACTGAAGGAACTGTAGATATACCTTTTCATAAAGTTGCCACTCGAAAGGAAAAGACAATGAATTTCATTCTTTCTAAGCCCAGAAATTTGGAATTATTGGAAAATCTTGAAAGGCATGAAATTAATTTTCAGAAAAAACTAATTTATAATGATAACATAAACTATATCAAAAACTTTAAAGAACGGGGAGAGAGAGAAAAAGATCTTCTTGCAGATCATTCACTTGAAGATATAATTACAGAAATAGATAATTTTGCTAAAAGTAATGAATATCAAGAATTTAAAGAATATGGAATAATACATTTTAATGATTTGATCAAATTAGATAAAAGTAAATTAAAAAAATCTTTATTAAAAATAAAAGGAAGTAAAAGCAATCAATTTAGGAAAAGTAGTCCGCGTTTAAATAAGAATATCAGAACTCTTATAAATATAATAAAAACTTATGGACAAAATGGAACACTTAACTTTTCAAAATTTCAAGATCTTGCCCGTACAGAAGAGATCCATGATGATAAATTCTATATACATTTTAATCAAGCATGTTATTTAGGTTATATCAGTAAACAAGCTGAAAAGGTCCAATTAATTTCCGATTATGAATAAGAAGGACCAAAATAATTTGAAAATCAGATTTTTTCTTGCTTTTTTCGCTTAATTAATAGATATAAAGCAAGTGCTATAACTAAAACGATTAATATCGCATATATAGCTGGTCCGGTAAAACTGGATAATGAGATTGTAATTGATAAAATTGCTGCAAGGAATGCGAAAATACTATAATTTTGGCTCGCAAAGCTCCTTAAACGTTTCCAAAACATATAAAATCGAAAATTCATTTTCTTCATGACCTCTAATTCTGACTCATCTAATTTATTTAATAAATTTGGATTTTCATAATACAATCCAATGCGAGGATCATATTTTCCTTCTAATTTCCCTGAACTAATTAAAGAAATCAAATGCTCTTGAATTTTCTGTTTTTTTATTTTTAACTCGTTCTGTAAAAAGCTTATTGTCAAATATTGGTCTGCTACAGCTTTTATTGCCATTGAAACATATGATTTAACTATCATTTCATCTAGAGCTTTAACTTTTTCATTCATTAAATCATTAAAACCTTTAATAAACTGCTCAAAATCTTCTAGTAAATATTTATTATTAGTTTCGAAATTCCTTGACTTTCTTTCATATTCTTTAACTAAATTTTTTATGTTTTTTGAGATATTTTTAATTTCTAATTCAATTTTCTTTTCCCTTTTTTGCACTTTAACATGAGCTCTTTTAAATTCTTTATATTCTATGTAATTTTCAACCCTTGTTTGAAGTGTTCCTAATAATTGACTTAAACGTATTTTTATTTTACTTATTTTGTCTAATAATTCAGTTCGATAGGTTTCATCCTTTAATATATTAATATCTTCAGTAATTTTATCCAATTTAGTTTCGTAAAAAGCTCTAAATTCATTCTTTTTTAAGACATATAATTCCCTTATTTCTGTTTCTAGCCGTTTGAAACTAGAATTTTTAGTTAATGACCCTTTTAGTTTTTCATTAATCTTTTCCTCAGTAAGTTTTACTTTTACATCAAATTTATTTTTTTTAGATTCAAAATGTTCAATAGCTTTCGTATAGGAACCAAAATTTTCAATATTTTCAAAAATTTTGAAAAAATTATTTACAAAATCTAAGTTTAATGAATTATATTGTTCTGAAATAAAATTTTGAAAGTCATTAAAGAAATTTAAATTAGCTTTTATTTTTTGAATTGCCAGCTTTCCATTTGTTATTATATTTTCTAATTCTTTTTTCGTATTAAGATTTTCTTCTCTTTCTTCATTAATTTGAAGTTGGTTTACTTTATCTTCATATTGAATTCTAATTTTATTCTCTAAATCTGAATATTCCTTGATTCTATTTTCTAGTTCTAGTATATTGACCGCTAATTTTTTATTTCTAACTCCTGAATCATAAAGTGCTAAAATCTTGCCAATTTTTTCTTGGTGAATTTTTAAAAGTTTAGTGTCAATGTAAGTATTTAATTCCTTGTTTTTATAATAATCATCATTATGAACAATTATTGATTTCTTTTCTTCATTTAAATCCCCCTCAATTTTAGAAAATTCTATCATTTCTTTAATGAGAGGTATTACTGCTTTACATTTTAAATTTAATTTATTTGCAAGCTCTGTTATATCTACTTTATTGGTTTTTTTCTCTTTTGTCCAAATCTCTATTTCACTGATGATAATTTGATTAACATAATTCTCTTTTAAATTATTAATCTCAGTTGTTAGAAAGTCATAAAAATTTTCCCATTGGATAATTCTAATAGAATTTTGATCAAAACTTTGTATTATAGTTTTTAAATTATTTAATTTTTTTAAGAAAATTTTATACTTATCATCTAACTCTATAATTATTCTGTCAAAACTATCGATTACATCCTTGATTTTTATACTTTTAGCATCATCAAGTTTAGTTTTGTAAAATTTTAATCTAATCTTGAATCTTTGAATTTGTTCGGATATGAAATTATCAAAATCTTCAATTTTAGCCTTATTTCTCTCTTCCAATACTTCATCCTTTAAGGATTGAACTTGTTCTGCTACCAAATTTATTATTGATTCTTCTATTACATCCAATTTTTCTTTTAAATATTGAAAAAGAAGGAATAGTTTTTGATTAACTTTTATTTGGTTTAAAACAATCATTCTGAGATTCTTTATTTCCTTTATGTTTTGATTTAATAAGATTTCAGAATCCTTTTTAATAATCTCAAAAGCTTCTTTAAATTGATTCTGAGAAATTTTTTCATCCGCTTTTTGTTTTATATAGGTTATTTCTTTTTCAATTTCGTCATTAATTCCATCAATTTTTTCACTTGTTTGTTCGAAAAATTTAAATCCCTCAGCATAAAAATTGAAGATAGACTCGAATTCTTCTTTTAAATAAACCCAATTATCGATAATCCCCTTATGTTTCTTAAAAACTTTGTCTTCTTTTATTGTAATTTGTTGTGATATTTTATAAATCGTATGATCATACTTTTCTACATAATTCGAGATTTTATTAAATTCACTAATTATTAAATCATAATTTTCTTTAATAAATCCAGATTCAAGCTTCTCTCTAAAAAATTTTCTGAATGAATCTAATTCTTTTTTAATAAATTCCCCAATTTCAAAAATTCTATTTTCTAATTCATCTAAAACTAATTTAAATTTCTTTATTTCTTCTTTTTCGGAAATTTTTTCTTTTAAATATTTCTCAACTTGATTTAACTTCTTCTGCATTATAGAGTATGCTTTTTTCCATTGATTAATTTCAGTTGCTAATACTGCTTGAATGTTGATATACTTCATATCTTGACTAAACGAATTTTCAATATTTTCATTTAGAAAATCAGCTTCTAATAATGCATTTCTTAAAATAAATTTCAATCGTTCCTTAGCATAATCGATTTCGTCTAAAATTAAATATGATTCAATTTCTTCTTTAATCTGTGTGGAAGTATTTTTTAAAATTAAAGTCATATTATAGATATCATTTTTAATATCACCCAATTTATCTTTTTCTTCAAATAATTTCTCTGTGTTTATTTCCATATCAGAAATTATAACATCATCTAAAAGAAAATCCAAGTAAAAGTAATATTTTGATCTACCTAAAAATTTTGATTTAGTTCGAATATTTCCCTTAAAAAAATTCCTTTCAACCATATTATTAATTAGAGGGATAATATCCTCTTTCATTTTCAATGATTCAAAATGAGAAGATGATTTATACCTTTTTAGAATATCAGAAAGACATATTATGCTATTTTCCTTTAACTGATTCTTTATTTCATTCGCAATAACTTTTAATCCATTATTGAGGGTTTTAAGAAAGTTATTAAATTCTAATGGGTTATTTATAATTTTTAGCTTGAAATTGTAACTTAAATTAGTATATAGGATGATCTCTTCAATTCCATGCGTTATTCCAAAAGCATTTTTTATGTGTTTTACATCTACAAATCCATTTTTTTCTAATTGTTTAAAAATCAACCTTTCAATTTGTCCAATAAACTTTTTCCATATAAAAGATAATAGGATTGTATACTTAGACAAATTAAGGAATATGATTGAAGCTTCTTCATTATTATTTTCAAGAAGTGATTGAATATTTTTGTTGATGAAGGAATAGATTCTGGCAGGATTATAATCCATTAGCCATGAAAAATGATTAAAAATATAAATTATCCAAAAAGTATCATCTATATTTCCTTCTCCATTAGAGAAGCTAAATCCACCATCATATTTTTCAAATTGATGGAAAAATTGAAGTTCCTTTTCTTTTACGTCTAAATCCATATTTAAATATTTAAGAGATACGTATTTGAAGAGCATGGAAGGACTTTTTTTTCTGCTAATTAAATAAGTACGGAATTGTTCTTTAAATAATCTAACATCTGAACCTAGAAGTGTGAGAATTTCAAGAATATAATAAAAGGTTTTAGAAGAAAATGGTTTTTTATGAATTTCACATTGTTTATCGAGACAATGGAGAAAAATTTCACCTTTTTTATGTTCATATATAAAATTTTTGACTTTTCTTACAAGATCATTACTTCCTTTTGCGAGAAGATATTCTTCTAGTAATCCTAATATATGCAAACTAGATAGAGCATAATATAAAGACCAAATATCAGGTTCAGCTTTGGATTGAGGATTTAATTTAAAACCTATCTGGTCCTTTTCTAAAATATCTACTTCACATGCTTCTATAAAATAATACAAATCATGCTTTTGAGCGGTGAGATCTTCTTTTAGATACTTCCCTAATAAGAGAAACCAATATAAATACTCTAGGTCTAAACTAGGCTCTTTACTTAGCGCTTTAACTTTTGATTGGTAAAGATTTATGATTTTATTATAATAACTTAAATGAAAACTCCCAATTCTTTTTCTATCCAATAGTACAAACGATTCAAAAGGTTCTCTTTTGAATTCAGTAATGTACGGGTACGCAGTCTTCTTTTCTACGTTCGACAAATAAAAAACCCCATAAATCTCTTTAATTATAATGATAATTTTTACATTTATTTTTTGTCATTGATAGAACTAATTTATAGCAAAAAATGTTTAAAAAAGATAAAAGAGTGTATAAGAGATTAAAAAAAATAAAATTTAAAATAAAGTTACAATGGAGGATCGCTAATGAAGCTGAGAGTAGTGTTAATCCCCATATTATCATGCCACATTGGCTTTTGAATCATAAATAATGGCATTCCACGAGCGGCTGGAGGCCAGTAAAAGGCATGATTAAAAGCACCTTCGATAGTATCTGTACGGTTTAAAGCGTCCCAAAACATATGAAAGAACCAGGAACCAGCAAATCCATCAGGGTTCATATTATTTATATAATACCAAGCAAGAAAATTTGAAGAAGCGCTAACCATTATACAATTATCGATATCATACCAGCTCTGACCAATATTAGCATTTGCATTTAAAAAATTACCACTAAAGCAACAATCTACGTTTATCATCATTCTTTGACATTTTATATCTTTCACTAAATCATAAAACTCAAATTCAGTTATCCAACTATTATCTGCTTCGAAGTGGAATGTAGCATTTCCATCCGGGAGTATTTTATTTGAGCCATGATCAACCATATAAATTATCAAGTAATCTTCTGGATGTATATCTGAAGCAAAAGATCCGGTGTAGGAAACATTTAATTCTTGTTTGAATCTACTTGCTGTAACGCTGTCATTGGCTACATCTATAATCGCTGGGATTCCATCATGAATTAAATCATTGGCATATTTATCAAAAATACTTATATCAATAATTCCATCGGCATCGTCTTTATAATATAACATCAAAAAGATATTATCATCTGTATAGCCATGATTTTTCAATATCCAATATACTTGTAATGCTTGAGCAGGAAATCCATCTGAATTTATACCTGGAGGTGGAGGGGTAGTACCAGTAGGATTGTCTAAATCTACTAAAACCCATTTGTAAATATTGACGTTATCAAAATATACAATTCCCTCCAAGGGGTTAATGCTAAAATAAGAACCATTAACTGTTAAAAACAGCCTTAAATCAGTTATTTCATTATCAGTTTCATTGTTGCATACACCTGAAACACTTAAAGTAAACCATTGATTTAAATTAGAATTATAACTATTAGACCAATCTGTTCTTACAACTTGGGCACCAGAATCGAGCCATTGTAATCCAATTCTAATACCACTACCGTTTATTGGCTCTGGATTAGCGATAAAAACTTCTGCACTCATATTGTAGTATGCATATTCGTGTAAAAAATACTTACTGCCTTTCCAATCTAATGAAAAATTTGCACTAATAGCATCTGGAGTTGACGGCATAATAAATAAAGATCCCAGCGGATTTCCAAAGACTCCGGACCATTCACCTATACTTCCAATTGGACCAGAGTATGTCCAATTCCCTTTATCTGTTGTAAAATCAGAGTCATTTCCATCATTAAACGGTTCCTCGGGTTCTGAACCAAAAAAATCATTAGCACTACAACAAATTAATGCTTTCCTTTGACCTATATATACTCCTGGACCGGGAAATAGAAATAATAGCAATAACGTACTAGTTATTCCCGCAACAATAACTAAAGCAGCAATAATCGCAATTACTCTTTTCTTTTTCATAAACCTTCACAAAAGTGAATTCCTATTTTAATAATATTTTACAATTATTATTTAAATTATACCTTAACAGAACACTAGAAAATCTATCAATTTAAATATTGATAAATTTTCTCAATATTGTTCAATTATTAATTGAAAAATTTGAAGAAAATAATACCTTAGAGATTTATTATTTGAATAGAAAAATACAAATATAAAAAATGGATATTGAAAAAGCTATTAAATTTGTCCGTTCTAAAGGTAATGAAATTGAGAAAGCACGTTTGGATGCAATTCTTTGGGACAAACCAATCCAAGAAGACATTCTTAAACAATTAGCTGCTTTTCAGAAATCTGATGGTGGTTTCTGCTATTGGATAAAAGAAGTGAGCAATATATGCGATACTATATATGTTTTATTTTGGTTTGATGATTTAAAGTTATATAGCGGACCAATTGTAGAACCTGCATGTAGATTTTTATTAAATAGGCAACAAAAAGACGGCGGATGGGATGAGGTTGACAAGGTTCAAAAATTCAATCCGCCTGAATGGCTGATACCTGGACGAATCGAAACTCGAGTCTGGTTAACAGCTTATTGTGCTCATGTTCTAATTCGTTTTGGTTATGCTGAAGCTGAGGGGACATATTGCCCTACAGACTTTTTAATGGCAAATTGTGATGAAAGTGGAAGATTAACTGGATATTTGAGAGCCACATGGATTGCACTTCCTATGTTAGCGTTTTATCCCGGTCCTGAACCAAAATCATTTCAAAAAGCTATTTCTGTTGTTGAATCCAATTATTCTCCTGATTGGGAAGGTTCATACTTAGCATGGTTATTAAGATGTTTAAATGATGCAGGTTTATCACGTAGTCATGCTTTAGTTGAACGGTGCCTAGTGGATTTAAAACGGAAACAGAGAATAGATGGAAGCTGGCAACCCGAGAATGAAGAAGGAGAAGATCATTCAGTTAATGCTACAATTGAAGCTGTACATGCGTTTAAAAAATATAATCTTATTTAATACCTTATAGTAAGCGGAGTAGCTTCTCTATATAAGTATTTATAATAAAAAATCTCGAATTTCTTCAGCAATTATCTTTCCTTATGCTACTGCGTCAACCACACTTTTTGATCCAGTAACATAATCACCCCCTGCAAGCACTTTAGGAATGGAGGTGAAGAATTTGTCATCCACTTCAAAACTATTTTATTAAGTAATTCATGGATCGCGTGGTGGAGCGTGTTACGCACAACCTAATAACGCAAAGAAAGTTAGGAGTCTGATCCCATTTTATTAATAGAGGGGTTAGTCTTAAATAATTAGAAAATCATGAAAATAACAAAAACAAAAAAAAAGTATAATAGTAAATAAGTTTCTTATTTCTTCTTTCCAGACCCTTCTTCAAGTTCCCTTATAGAGGGGGTTAAGAAATCTTTTTTAGTTGGGCTCTCCAGAATTTCTAATAAATTGTATTCCGTAATCATTTGTAAAACCCCCATAACTTTCATGCCGTGATTGTATAATTCATTCGCATCTGTTAAGTTTCTCCAACAAAATGGGCATTCAGTTGTCAAAATGTCTGCTCCTACTGCATTTGCCTCATCACATCGTAAACTAGCAGTACGTATTGAGAAATCAGGATATCCTGCGCGAACACCACCCCCTGCTCCACAGCACATACTATTCAGTTTTATACGATACATTTCTCTAAATTCGATTCCAACATCCTCTTCAAGCTTTCTAAGAATAATTCTTGGAATTTCAAACCATTCTTCAATTTTTTCTTTAATTTTTCTCATATCAAACATTAAATTCTTGCTTTGAGCAATTAATTCTTGCTCAAAATCGACCCCAAAATGCCTTCCCGTATGACATGGGTCGTGATAAGTAACAATTTTTCCTTTTAATTCCTTATTTGGTTTGAATTTAATCTTTTCTTGTTGGATTAATCGGGCAACTAATTCAAATGCGTGTTGTGTTTTGAACGGAAGTTTTGAGCCCTCAGGCATCCATTTTGGATAATCTAGCGTAATTGTCCTATAACATCCTGCACAACTAAAGAAAAGCATCTCTAAACCTTTAAAAGATTCGAGATTTTTATTCATAAGTTCTTGTGCAGTGTCAACAGCTCCTATTCTAAAGAAAGGACTTCCACAACATACCTCATCACCAACTAAAGTAAAGTTCATTCCAAGCATTTCAAAAAGTTTCGCAGTTGCAATTGCCACTTCTACTTGTCTGTAAGAGGCCGTACATCCTACATAGTAGCCAATTTTTGCTTCTTTATTATCAATAAATTTCTCTAAACCAGCGTCTTTTGCCCACTTAAAGCGTTCTTCAGCTTTTCCGCCATAGGGATTATTTAATTCCTTTACAAGTCTATCCACTAATTCATGCTTGTCTATCATTGGAACTCCTGCTTCAATACATGCGGCTCGCAAAGATTCAATCACATCAACTGTTGGGACTTTATTTTCACACTGAGCAGAACATTGACCACAAGTAATACATGGCATAAGAACATCTCTAACTTCCTCGGAAAATTCTAAATCTCCATTCAAGATAGAACGAGCAATCCAAATTTTGCCAGCATTCCAAAATGCTTCCCAACCATATTCAATACCAGCAGGACACGCATCAACCATTCCTTCATAAAGTACTTTACCTTGCTTACCCTCAAATTCTCCTATTCCTTTTCGATCAGGTTCTCCAGAATAAGCAAATCTACATGCTTTGCAGTGAATACATTTGAAAATTTCTTTCTTTAATCCTTCTAACCTTTGCATTCCTGTTTTTGCCATTTTTTATTCAACCTCCTTTGTTTATGGAAGAGCAAGTCTTCCTGGATGCATTATCATATTAGGATCAACAAGCTTTTTAAAAGCTCTCAAATATTTCCAATACATTCCCGCTTTATAGTATGCTTGGACATGAATATAAGGATCTGGTCTGTAATTTAGCCATCCCTGTTTTAAAGCATATTCAGTGGTCTCTCTGTTTAAATCTTGAACTTTTTCAAAATCCTCTTCTTTTGTACTATCAAAGCACACTATAGGCATACATATTGCTTGCCTGCAGCGCTCAATTGAGGCAATCCACATTACAGGGGGGAATCCCCGCTTTTCCATTTCAGCACAATACATTTCAGCAAAATGTGCGCATTCATTCCAAGGTGTATACCATGTGATAAATAAGAAACCCGCTTCCCAGAAAGAATATGGAATTGCAATCTTATTTGGTTTCTTTAATCTACTTGCAATTTGCTTAGGATGGAGTTCCTGTGGTTCTATGGCTGCTCCATCTTTTGCTCTATTTTCTTTGAAGTCTTTAGCTTGCTTGTTAATAGTATCGATAACATGGTTTAATTCACTTTCTTCTTGAGCCCAAATCTCCCAATTCATCCACCATTGTGGAATTCCCATTTCTTTAAAGAACTCATAATCATGTGGGACTTTATCTTTAGGCCACCGTGCCATGACAAGAGGATAATTCCCTCCTTGGACCATCACAGTATGATGGGACACACCAAATTCTTTCTTAGCAACTTCTAACGTCAAATCTTGCATATCGTAAGGATTGGACATTCCCCAAACCATTACTGTTTTATATTTAGGATGAGGATATATTTTAACGGCAGCTTTAGTAATGACACCAAAGGCACCTTGCGAACCCATTAAAAAGGACCACATATCTGGTCCTAACCCATATTTGTAGAATGGTTTAGCAGTAGGAAGTGCCCAAGAACCTGTTCGAACTACATCACCATTAGGAAACACAACTTCTCCGCACATAAAATTATCTCCTTGAGGTCCTACCGAGGAAGTATAAAGTGAGAAACCTCTATCAATAGCATCACCCATAACGGTTGCGGCTGGAGGAGCACCATCAGGAATAGGTGGTGCCCAATCTGGATGATGTTTATGCATATAAGACCAAAGTTGACCATTTGTAACACCTGGTTCTATGATACAATACCGATTCTCTTCGTCAATTTCAATGATTCTATCCATTCTTCCCAGATCAAGTAGAACTCCGGCTGGTCTAATTGTTGGACAAGCAAACCCGCCAGATAATCCTGCTGAAACCGGACTCACAGGGATTTTTTCTGCAGAACAATAAATCAATATTTTTCTAATTTCTTCAACATATTTCGGTCTAACTACGATATCCGGAATTTGGGATTCTAGCCCCATTACAGATTTGGCAAGATATGAGGCTGTGATTGCCTTATTGTTGGTAGCATAATTTTTACCGACAATACCGATCATAGCTTCTAAATCTTTTTCATCTGTTAATTTATAGCTCATAATCCTTAACCTTTTAACCAATCTTCATATTTTTTGATTATTTTAAATTTAATAAATTATTTTAAAAAATTAAGTACTGAATTTTAAATTTGTTATGGAGGTATTCAAAATAAAGAAGATTTTTTCTTATAATTGAAATGATGATTTTTTATAAAGATAAAAGAATTTATAGAAAAATTTACAAAATAGAATAATCACATTACTTTTGCTTAATTATTTACAGCTTTAGAGTTTTCAATAACTTTCTTAATTTCATTACTTAATTGATCAATACTGAACGGTTTTTCAATAAAACTCTTTGCTCCAATTAAGAGCGCCTTTTTTTTCACGGAATTATCCGCACTTATAAATATGATTTTAGTATTAGAATTTAATCTAGTAAGCTCGAGGGTCGTATCGATTCCATTTTTAATGGGCATTCTATGATCCATTAAAACTATATCAGGTTTATTAATTAGAGACTTAAAAATATTAATTGCTTCAGAGCCATTCCCTGCTTTGCCAATTATTTTAAATCCTTGGGTTTTTAGCATCATTTCATATAATTTTTGCAGGTATATGTCGTCTTCTACAATCAAAATTGAAGTAAAATTACTCCACCTCTGGTATTAATATTATAAATTTAGTTCCTTGAGTATAATCACCATTAACTTTGTCTTCGGCCCAGATTTGTCCATTGTAAATTCCAATTACTTTTTTTACTAGTGTTAATCCCAATCCCAAACCCTTAATAATACCCTTGTGATTATAGCCTCTCTGAAAAACCTTTTCTTTCATTTCATTTGGAATACCAATACCATTGTCGATAAACTCCATTCGAATGAAATTCTTTCCATTAACAATATCTTTAGATACCTTTATTATTAACTCTATTAAAGGATTTTGGTTATATCTTATAGCGTTAATTAAAATATTTTCAAATACATCTGGTAATAGCTCATTTGCATTAATGAATATTTGTTCCTCATCAGAAAGAATTTCAAGATTTATATTTTTATTTTGAAAGGATTTAATGATATAATTCTTAACTTCATTAAGAACTCCAAATAATTCAATATTTTTCAATGGAGATTCAATTTCTTCAATTTCTGAAAGTTTCCTTACATTTGAAATTAAATTCGAGCCTCTAATAATTTGATCTTTAATAATATCAATGAAATTATTTCCTTTTGTTATATTCATCTCATCTAATAATAAAGAAAGTAATTCAGTGGATGATTGAATATTTTGAAAAATATTATTGATATCATGAGCGAAAAGATCTTTGTAAAAATTAGAACGATTATAAGCTTCCCGATATCTTTTTTCTGATTCTTTTAACTCGGTTGCAGCATCCTTTTTATCCGAAATATCCTCTAATATGAATTGTATTAATGATTCATCTCCTACTTTTGTTAATGATACGCTGCTGTTTACCCAAATTATCCCTCCAATTGATCTATTTATAGGAAATTCCAAATCCTTAATCTTTTCGCCGTTGATTACTCTTTCAATTATATTTTCGAAAAAAGGGATTAGATTTTTGTTTTTTTCTTGAATGAACCTAATTTCTTTAAAATTTCTGCCAATTAAATTATCAATGGTATGTTTTGATAAAAATCTATTCGTAGATGTATTACAATCGATTATATTGCCTTTAAGATCTAATAATACTATACCATAAGGAGAAGTTTCAAAAAGATGACGAAATTTTTTTTCTGAAGCTTTTAATTTTTGCTCAGAAATTTTCCTTTCACCAAAATCACGGACTATTGTAACAATTTGAATTACTTTTCCCTTGCTAATTATTGGTATTTTTCTAGATTCAGTGAAATAAGTTTTTCCCTTAATAAAAGTCTCCTCATCAGTAATAAGGGTTTCTCCAGAATCCAATACTTGTTTGTATTCATCAAGAACTTTTTCAGATAAAAAAGGAAAGGCATCATTTAGTTTTTTTCCTAAAACATCGGTTTCAAGACCTAAAACCTCAAGCCATCTTTCAATTGCTGGATTAATAAGAATAAGTCTTAAATCTTTATCAGTAACATGTATAGCATCTCCCATTGAGTCAATTGTATTACGATATTGTAATTCTGAATCTTTTAGTTTTTCTTCAGCTTTTTTAATCTGCGTAATTTCATTAGTGATTTCAACAGCGGCGAGAACTTTTCCTTTTTCATCTAAAACGGGAAATCCTTTAATTAGCCATACTCTTCCATCTGAAGTAGTCATTTCTGCCATAGTTGGCATACAAGTCTCAACAGCAGAGATAACGGGACAACCTGGACATTTATCATCACGCTTATTCCAAATCTTATGACATTTTTTTCCTATTAATTGATCAGTAGTTAGACCAACTGAATCTGCTGCGGCTTTATTTGTCCAGATAATTCTATTATCTAAATCTTGATAAATTATATGTTCTGAAATGCTTTCTAATATTATAGATTTTTCGCCTTCAGCCTTTTTCAATAAATTTTCAGCTTCTTTTTGTTTACTGATATCTTCTGTATAAACAATAACAAGATTTGGTGGTATATAGTTATAGGTTGTATAAAGAACCTTCTGTTTACCAGTACTCTTAAATTTATAAAACATTTCTTTAGAAAAATTTACTTTTTCTTCAAAACATTTTTTTAGATCCTTAGAGACTTCAAAATCTTCATCATATATATCTATTAAGCTTAAACTTAAATAATCTGAAATTTTTCCTTCAGTAATAATTTCTGCTGCTTTATTACAATCAATTAATTTGAAATCATCATTATCTACTTTCCAGACATAAGTTGGAATAGGAATAGTCTTAAAAATAGCTTTATAATTTCCGACATTAAAATCCGACTTACGATTTTTATTGTTCAAAATATTATCAACAGCCTTTATCTCTATCAGTAGATAAGTTTGACCTAATTGTTAACCCTTTTCTTGCTAAATAGATAGATAAAAATTGGGTTATTTAATGATTCGTATTATGAAATTTTTTATACTTAAATACGTAAAGAAATTTTAATTATTTTTTTAAGAATTTTTTTGAAGAATAGCGAATACCGATGAAAAGGAAGAATAATGAAAAAATCAACGCTAAAGGGAGATATCCTACAATTATATAAGCAAAGTCAGGTTCTATAGAAAAGAAATATAACGTTATAGTAACCGCCAAATATATAAAAGAATTTACTGTAGCGATTTTCCAATTAGGAGAAAGATACCCAAGGATTAAGTTTGGAAGCAAAAATAGTATGACTATGTTTACAGTTGATAATAAAATTAAGGATGGCATAAATCGTGTTAAAAGTTGGGCAGGATTTAAATATCGATTTAGACGAAAGACAGAATAAAGAAAATTCGTTACGAAAATACTTAATAAAATTAGCAAATACGATAATGGTGCTGCAATTAACCAAGCAATTAAAAATCTAATTTTTGGTGATTGCATTATTTTCCCTTTCATATTATTTTGGATTATTTTTTCCATTTCCTCCTCATAAATTTTATCAGGATCGAAATCTGGAGCGTATGTATCTATAAAATCTTGTAAAATATCTGTTAAAATAGTTAAAATTAACTGGTTGTTATCATTTGAACTAACAATTACAGCTCCTAGTAAATTTTCTTCTGAGATGGGAAGTAATATAAGCTTATTATTTTGTCCTAAATCAACATTTTTAATTACACTTCCTAATGCTTCCCTGCTAAAATTAGCAATTGATGCGAAAAATCCTACTAAAATATTATCGTCATATTTCTCTCTCATAAAATTTTTAGAATATAAGACAATTCCATTTTCATCCATAATATATAGACTCTTAAACATACAATTACCTCAAAATTTTTTCTAAATATTCTAAATAATCACCTATTGATGCTTTTGAAATTTTAAAGCTAAATAGATTTGCACCAAACAATTCTGTTAGAATTTTTATTAATTTATCTGGATTTTCTTTTATGTATATCTTAAATTTTTCATTTTTCCTTTCTTCTATTATTCTACTAACCTCTTCGAATTTTTGTATTTTATTAATTAGATTCTCATCTGCATTATTGAACTCAACTGTAACATATTCGCCCGAATACGGTAATGCATTGATATAATCATCATGGGTACCTATTTCAGATAAATTTTGAGAAACAGTTAGAATTTGATCACATTTTGAAGCAATTCCTTCTGGACCATGAAAAATTAGTATTATATTGAATACTTCTTTTATGCGATTCATATATTTATTAAATTTCTCAAAATCTATTCTATTAAGTAATCCAAAAGGTATTGAGAACATTATAATTGTAGGCGATTGAAGCAAAGCTCTTCCAATTGAAAATAATAAAAATTCTAAGGGAGTCAATTTAGAAAATCTTTTTTTCCTTTTATTCCATAAGCCCGTGGCTGTTAAAGCATTTCTAATAAATTCTTTCTTGCGAGTCATTTGTAAAAGTGGAGCCTCTATGAGAAAATCACTTACGAGATCTCCCATTTTAGAAGTTAATCCTGCATTTTTTAAAACTTTATCCAAAGCGATTTTTCTTTCTTTGAAGATATCCTTGATATTTATACCATACTGAATTGCTTTTTTAAGCTTCATTTTTGTTATTTTCACCTCATAAGCTTGAGGTAAGATAAAAATTCTCTCCATATCAGATTTGGGTAATAATTGAACGTATCTACCAAAGATATCAATTCTGCCTGAAAAATTAGGATGTTCACCTGATATAGCTTCAAAAAGTTTTAATAATGTCAATCGATGCTCTGCATTTTCGAATAATTCTTTATCATAAACAATTCCTATTGATTTGCCTCTATGAATCTTAAATGAGATGTCTTTTATATTACCCCCTATTGAAAAATTATTAACCACAAGGTGTTGAGAATTACTTTTTATTGGTTCTACTTTCAGACGATTGGTAACAATTTGAGTTAATTTTTCTACTAGCTCATATATATGAGGTGGGTTTAATTCATCCCAGTCTGTAATAATATCAGATTCGTTAAATTCCCTTTCACTTACAATTCTAGAAAGAGTTTTTGAAAAAGAAAAGAAAGGGATAGTTGGAAATTTTTCAAAATTTATACTAAGTTTTACTACAAAATCAGGGAAATAAATACCTATTTCTCTATGGTATGGAATATTATCTATGGGGAAATTTTCATATTTTTCATCAAGGAGTTCTATTTCTTCATCCAAGACTGCTAAGTGTTTCTGAAACTCTCTTCTTATCAGCTTTCTCATTCGATCGATAATTTTTACCGGACTAACAAGTCCATCATCATCAAAATCAGGTTCTACTAAGATTTCATCAAAATCTATTTGCTCTTCAATAGGAGTATAAATTTTTAATAAGGGGACTCCCTTCTCAAGAACATCTTTATTTGTAAAGAATAATACTTCAAAAAATGATTTTTTATAAACTAGATTTATAATAGTAGCAATTCCAAAAGTATTTTCTCTATATGTCATCCAAAATCGTTTAGAAAAGCGTACAGCGTCTAGAATCTTTAACCTAAGGCGCTCTAATTCGTCTTGCTTAAACCTCTTCAATTTTTGGCACCTCCATAGCTTTATATCTAAAGAATTGCTCCATCTTTGAGTCAATTTGTTTTAACAATTGAATAGAATCGTTGCCAATTACATTTTCCACTTTATAAAATAATTCATTTACATTTAAATTGGTAAAGATTGAAAAGTTTGTTCCAACCTTATTTTCTAAAACTTTTTCAATGCCCTCAATAGATTCAAGCAATTCTATGGCATTTTCAATGGGCTTATAAAATTGTAGCTCAACTGAGCGTCCTTTCCCTGGTAATTGGTCTAACAACTCTTTTGGCCTTCCAAAATCAATCATACCTCGCTTTCTACCGAAAATTGCTACATAATTACAAAAACGCGATTCTTCTGGATAATGTGTGATAACTATTAGTGTGGTTTTAAATTGCTCATTAATTTTTGTTAGTGTTAGCCATAAGTTCTCCCTTATTATCGGATCCAGTCCAGAAGTTGGCTCATCTAAAATAAGAAAAATTGGGGAATGTATCAAACCAACAGCAATACTTACTCTCCTTTTTTCACCCCCAGATAAGTTTTTTACTAATTCATGAATCTTATCTTCAATATCTAAGCTTCTCAGTATCCTTTTAGATTTACTTATTATCTCTTTTTCGGTCAATCCGTATTGATTCCCAAAGTATAATAAATTTTCTATAGTGGTGAAATCATGATATAGTTTCCCCAAATCTTGAGGTACATAACCATAAATGGGTCTTATTCTTTTTGCAGTTCTCTTACTCATATTCATTCCGTAAATTTGGCAGAATCCGGTTGTTTTTCTCATACCTAGTAAACCCTTTACGAATGTTGACTTTCCGGCTCCACTTTCTCCTAGAATTCCTAGAATTTGGCCATGATTTATACTAATTGATACTGAATCAACTATCAATGTCCCTCCTGCATATACGCTATAATTTTCACAGTTAATAGCAGGAAATTGTTGCAGATATGATGGAATTAGCTTCTCTCCTATTCCAAATAATAATTTTATTCTCCGTGGAATAGAAAGTCTTTGATATAATTTCAATAATATAAATAATCCCAATCCTATAAGCTCAACAATAAGAATATAAAATAGCATATCATTCCACGGTTTAGAATCAAAGGCCTGATCATATTTTAATTCATCAACTATGACAATTCCATAAGCAACATTTCTTAAATCTCCTCCAAAACCTGGATTATCTCCAACACCTCCAGTTTTTTCACTAATACATTCTTTAAACCAATTTAATGCTCCTTGAATATCTTCTGGCTGAAAACGATAGTCATAGAGAGCCTTAGAAGCTAAGTATGTAACTAAAAATGTTGATGGTAATTCTATGTATTGACCTATAGCGGGTAATAACGCAAAACTTCCATCAGACATTTGCGCAAGTTTTAAGAATTCAATTACAGCAATCTTAGACATTGGTTCAGAAGAAAAAAATTGATTAAATATTTCAAGGCCAAAATATGTGGAGACTATATCACTATGAAAACCAATAAAAATTGAAAACCCTCCATCTGGATTTTGACATGATTTTATCCAATGTGAAAGGTTATTACGATCAATTAAATGACTACTTTGAAGTAGATCAAGAGAAATTAATGCCCAATACGTACTTTCCACCGTAGAAATATTTGTATTGATTAAATTTAGGAAATAGTTATAATAAGG
>JBHLKA010000022.1:0-1277 GCA_048887145.1 Candidatus Hodarchaeota archaeon | reverse complement strand
GAAATTAATGCCCAATACGTACTTTCCACCGTAGAAATATTTGTATTGATTAAATTTAGGAAATAGTTATAATAAGGACCGAATAAGGAAACTAAATAATCAACATCATTTCCGACTCTAAAACCCCCATCAGGATTTTGGAGGTCTACTAAATAATTTACGGTTTTTGATTTATTTTGAAATTGATCTAGCTCAAATGGATTTATAAAATAGATTAAATTCAGGGCACAATAAGTTGAAAAAAGAGTAGAATTTAGATCCGGTCTTGAACCAAAGCCACCATCATCTACATTATAACAGTTATAAACATAAGCTAATATATTTTCGGCCTGTGTTTTATTAATCCATCCAAATAAGTTTTCGGGACTATAATTCCTTAATGTTAAAACTCCAAAATAGTTATATTCTAAAGTTATATGACCAAATAAGGAATTTATTGCTTGGTGATCATGCAACCAGTTATAATAATTAAGTCTTATTTCATTTATTCTATTTTCGATACTGGAGGTAAAGTTATATGATTTTTCTAAAATTGACAATGCTTTCATTGCAGCCCAACCATAATTAAAATCTGAAGCTGTTGTAAAAACTGGATGCTGGCCAAAACCTCCGTCTGGATTACCGCAATTTAAAATGAAATCAAGAGTATCGTTTTCATTGAACCAGAGCTTTGTTAAATTCCATAAATTCAATAAATCCAAAGATGCCAAGCAGTAATATGTAGATTCAATATCTGATATAACACCTAAATTACTTCTAAACCCACTATCTATATTATATAATGAGCTGATATATGTTGAAATTGCTATTTCTTTAGTAGTATCATAAGTCATATTCATGTTAGTATAAGCTTTAATTCCATGATAAGTGGTTTCGGGAGTAGGTATTAAGGAGAAATCAGTTAAAGTGTAACCCCCTGTTATTACCCATGTAGAATTTATATATTTACTTATATTTTCATTATTTAATATCGAAATTCCCGAAAGTATTTGGGCTAATTCTATAGCATAAGACGTTGAGATGATATCCGAATAATTCAAAAGGGGCACAACCCTAAATCCCCACCCATTTCTACCCAATGAATCATTTAGATAATTAATAATTTTTGTTGTTTCATTTTCCATTATTTTTCGATTAAGATAAGATTTATTCGCCACCTCAATTGTTTTTATTGCTTCATAGGTAGAAATCATGTTCCCTAAACCACCTATATCTGAATAGGCTCCGTTTGTATTTTGTTTTTCAAATATATAGTCGAAAAAGAAATTTGGGGCCAA
>JBHLKA010000021.1:0-27787 GCA_048887145.1 Candidatus Hodarchaeota archaeon | reverse complement strand
GATAAAAAAACTGTAATTGCATAATTGGGTTTTCCAACATAATGCCGGAATGAAAAACCAGTATAGAAACTTGCTATACTTATCTCATTTTCAAGTACTAATTCAGTATAATTTGGCTCCATTTTTCTCTGCATATGGTCCTCTACTAAACCATTAAGCTTTTGGGGTGTGATACCGAGGAATTCACTGAGATTTGAAGGAAATTGAGTATCAATAAATACTTTAGCATCATCATTAAATCCTAAAACCATTATTCCCTTCAAATTCAAAACCTCTAAGCAATAACCATTAACTAATAATAAATCATTGACAATCTAAAGTAATTTTCATATTATATTAATATTCGGTTCTATTTATTTTATCCATAGACATTTTTAAATATAACTCTATAAACAAAAAAATGATTTAAAGACTTTTTGAATCAGAATTATTATTAATATAGAATTTGTAAATATACCACATAAAGAAATTATTTAAAAATTTGAGTAATACAATTTAATATCTGATTTTCATCAGTGGCTAAAAAGTTTTGTTTAAAGGCAAACGCAAAAAACGCACGATCTTTCGGATTAAAGTATTTATACCCAAATTTGTTCCATTCCATTCCTTTATTTAAAGGTGCTACAAGTGATAAATGATTTTTTACCAAATCCGTTAATATTAATGGAATCTCTTCCTTGGTACTAGATTTTACAGTATTCAATAATATATCATCATTAAACTTATCCCATGTTTCCTTAAATTGTAAACAAAAACTTTTGATGTCAATTTTATTCTCTGTAATTAACTTCGCTAAAATTCTTAATGTCATTTCATAAGAGTTATTTGAAGTAATAGAGATTATTGTACTAGGCAATGGTTTAGGGTCTTTTCTAACTAAAGGAATGTTATATTCAGGTAATAATCGTATTTGATTTAATCCAAGTATATTCCTTACATCTCGAATATTGCCTCCTGTATCAAAAAACCGCTTATTAATGATATAGATTAATAACTTTTCCGCATGTCTATCACCAAAATATGGATAATCTGTTGCAAAAAGAAGATATTCGGACCAATCACGATTATCTACTCTATATTTATTGTTTGCTTTAAACCATTTTCTAAAGTCCTCAAAAAAGTTCCCTGCGCCTTCTCCATGTAGCATTGATAAATCACCATATGTATTTGGTTGTACAATAGCATTATAAACATCATGATCTCCAATATTCCCTTGTGCAAAATGCGCAACTATCACTTTAAAATGGGGCAATAATTCGGGGTATTGCTGTGTTATCACACCTCTTGTTGTTTTCACTAATGCCGCAATATCTAGTATAGATCCCCTTCCTCTTGTATCAAAAATCACGGGCATTGAATGGCTAGCCGCTTCTATAAGAACATTAACCGCCTTTTCTGAATTAACATTATCAATCCATCTTTCTGAACGGGGATGAAGTTTCAAACCTCGTAATCCTAAAACTTCTCGAGCATAGCTTACTTCTTTAACCGCTTTTTCCCCTTCCATTGGATCAACTCGTCCATATCCCACTAATTTCATAGAAAAAGGAAATCGTGTTGTAAACCGAGAAACATTGATATTACTTGCACGATATAAAGCTTCGGGTCTTTTATCTCTAAATACATCCTGAAAAGGAAATACTACTCCCTGATCAACAAAAGAATAAAATTTAGATTTTTCTTTTAAATCTGAATATCTTTTTCCCAGTTTCTGCAAAGCAATATATAATTTATCAGTAAAAGGATACGGCGTAAATGACCAAGAAATTCGCGTTGATGCCCCATCCATTACGCTCCCAAAAGATTGTTCCCCAGTTTTTTCCCAATCCGCTTTAATACGACCTTGAATATTACCCCAAAAATCAAAAGTACCTGTACCTGGAGCTAATGGATTCATCATTGTAGCTCCATCTACATCTTCCCCTAAATGAGAATGAGCATCAATCACAAATATATGCTCAATTCTCTTTTTTCCACCTTGTTCTATTGTTACAGTTAACACTTTTTATCAATTTGTTTAAATTATTATTCTCTCATTTCTTTAGGAAGTGTTAATACTCCCGTTAATGGGTTATTTAAAGGATCTTGACAATATTGGATAGTAAAATAAATTAAATCCCATAATATATTTGGGTTCTCTCCATTATCAAGCTTATATTTATAGAGACTTAGCTGGTACTCAGCCTCAGTTATGGGAGGTTCGGCATAGCTCACACTACCGAAGACTGATTGAAGGATAGGTTTTAAAAAGGGTGAGTATAAGAAACCAAGCTCTTTTAATTCGTCTTTCAGGTAAAAGAACATTCTCTGGACAGCTTGAGTCATATAGCGGACTGGTTGATTTGGAGGTCCTAAATATTGTTCAGCAAACGCACGGTCATATTGAGCTAAGTGTTCTCGGGTAAGATTAGGATCGTTACGGAAAAGTGAGATTAGCCCGCGCTCGATTGCGCCTTGACGATTTAATGTAATGGTTTCGGAACCTGCATCGGGTACCCATATTCCATTCTGAAGTAATTTACGTGCTTTATAACACATGGCTTGTATTAAGAGAACCATTCCGATTCTACGGCAAATAGAAATCTGTGCATCGCTAATGCGGCATTCTATTGTATTCCAATCTGTCAGTGGGAATAAATCTTGGAATCTTCCATCTTCTAGGCTTGCTTTCTGAACGGTTTGAAGGAAATATTGAACAGATTGATCGCTAATCTCGGTTAAATATGGGATATAATGCTTTGGGTCATTATTGCTGAGCATAGTAGTATTATGTTTTAAACGAAGGCTTCTAGTGCAATTTGGGGAGGTTATACGATTATTTACAATCTTTACAACGTCAGTGGGCTTATTATTCAAGATAGGTGAATTACACGTGAGAGCAATGATGTGTGGAATGAAATTGCGAATCATATCATATGCTTGTACCTTTTCGAGGTTAGAACTGAACGACCCTAAATGGTGGTGATCCGCTTGTGATAGACCTCTCATATAACTCGCCGCTGCAGGATTAATTGCTGAAGCAATAATATGTAAATCAGTAGGTAATGTAGTCTTTGCTAATAGAAAAAGTGTCGAAGCCCAATATGCTAATTCTTCCACATACTCGCAAGGAGGAGTCACAAGTTCTAAGATATAGGTAACTGCTGTAACATTACCATCTCTAGCAAATGTATCAATATCAACTTCAATACCATCTGGTAATCTATATCTTATGTCCATAGCATAACCTTTTTCTAAATCTTCACGGCCATATGGACGTACTGTAACTTTTGAGCGAATATAATCTGGAACAGGATAGAAATCTTCTCGTCCTTCATATAAAATTTGATCCATTATTTTTATGGCATCTTTTACGATCTCTCTCATTCGATAGACCATTTCATCACCAGGTGGATAATTTCCCTGGTCATCTGCAATAATTAGCTCCATTTCTATACCATGAGTAAAAGGTAACCGGGTCCAATGTTCAGCATCCCATAAAATTTCTCCCCATGATCTTTCAGGAATATACACTTCCCGATAATCTGTTCCCAGAAATAATTGGTCAGCAGATCGATCTATACGGTTGCCTATGGAGACGCTGTAAGGAACTCCAGATACTTTTTTACCTTTTAGCTTTCCAGTATCCATAAAGGTTGAAAATGTATCGGATCCCCCTTTACTTTTCTTCTTTTTTTTCTTTTTCTTATCCTTGGCCATGTATTGTTTCACATATTCCTTAATTCATAATAATGATTCTACAAAAGCTTTAAACGTGGTATGGTCGTTTAAAAACTCATAGGATAATATTAAATTAATTATTTTGAAGTTATAGGACATATAAATATTTTTTAAATTTGTGACAATCTGTCCACCTTTGAAAAATGAATTATCCACCAAAACTTGAACATTATTACCAAGTTTTTTGATTATTTTAGATTTTAATAGGTTGAGATCTTCTGAATCAGATGCAAGAATAATTGTAGGTTTTCCTAAATATGGGATAAAATCCAAATTGAATAAATAAACTTGATTTGAAATTTTATTGGGTGGAAGAAAAAATCGAAGAGTGTTTTGAATTATAGTCGATTCTTCTTGGTTATGGTGTCGAATTGATGGATAGATATAATAAGCAATAGATTTATTTGAATTAAATTTTAAATCAGAATAAATTCTATCGACAATCGGGAAAATTCCAAAATCATAACTAAATAGTGATAAAAATGCAATATTAAAATTATATTCCTGTGATAAAAGATTGTTACTCACGTTCCCTCCATTTATAGAAAAATCTGTAATTTCATTGGTAATTTTAGAAGTAAAAACATTTAATAAATAATATTGAGAAAAAATTAAGGTTGGTTCTATTTTAGTGCGCAATTCGTCAACCATCACATATATTTCATCAAATAAATCGTTTGTAATGCTCTCTCTAACAACTTGAGTACCCATACTATTGATTATTTTATCTGCAGCCTCTGGACAATCTAATTCAGCTAAAATACAGATAGCGTTTTTAAGAAATTGATAAGAAGGATGTTGAGGGTTATTTAGATTTATTTCTGAAGAATTAATTATGATTTGATTAATTTGGTTGATAATTTTTAAAATTTCTTCCTGATTTTTACTTTCATATAATTTTTTCGCAACATTGAATAATACTTTTACTTTTAACATTTCATCTTGAATGAGGTAAGCTAATTTTAAAGCTAATTGATAATCTTTTTTGAGAACGTTTCCTACAACTTTAGCTATTAGTTCTTCTTTTTTCAAAGGATTTTTAATTAAACTTATTATTTTTATTATGTGATCATGATTTAAATCTACGAAATCTAGCGCTAATTTGTTAATGATATCAAGTTTCTTAACCTTATCGTTAAGATTTGTTATCACCTGTAGACAAGCATCTAAATCAACCGTCGCAAAAGCTCTAATTAAATCGTAATAAAATTGAACTCTTTCTGTTTCATTAGATAACTGTAACGAAGTTTCTAAAGCTCTATAGAACTCTTTTATGGACAAATAATGTTTAGCTAAAATTTTGATTTTTGCATCAATATTCTCAAGGGAGATACCTGGTTTTGGAGGCACTAAAGTGGAAATTGCTTCATTTGATTGTGCTTGACTTTGAATATAGGATTCATAATCAGCCCTCATTGACTTAATTTCGCTTTCTAATTTCTTTAGATCATTTCTTTTTTTATTAATAAAAAATATTTCTGGTTTAAACTTATCTCCTGAATCGGTGGTTAAAATTTGAATACCTCCTAAGATTTTTTTAATATTACTTGAGGCTATCACATCTCGAACTTTTTGAACTTTTACTGTATATTCAATAAGCTTCATCCAATAAGCGTTAATAGTTAATTTACCGTACCCATCTGCTGTAGGAATTAATTTCAAATCGATTTTTCTGGATTCTCCTGGTTCAAATTTTATCTCCTTTTCGAATTCTTTTTGTTCATAAGTTATATCTAAGCTTTCTCCTTCAAAACTGAATTTTAATGTTTCAACCTTGTCTGATGTGTTCATTATTTGAAGTGATATATGATTATCACCATTAGGAACTAAAAGATTCTGAGGAAATTTAGTTACTGTAAGATTAATGACTTTATTAGTATCTGAAGGAGACATTTTATCGTTTGTGCCTTTTATTCAGTTATATTTTAAAATTAAGCATATAAGATATTTATTTTGATTAAATAAGTTTCTGAAAAACTGGTATAATAATTTTATAACATCATCATAAAATTAATTAATTTTAAACTTTTACTTTAGAAAATGTCATTTTCCCTTTCGTCTGTTTCTCTTAACATAATCCAGTAAATCTTCAATCATCATTTCCTTCGTATAATCTGGCCAATATTCATCTCTAAATTTTAATTCAGCATATGATGCATCCCAGAGAAGGAATCCCGAGATTCTTGCTCCATCTTCCATCCCAGTTCTTATGATATAATCTAGCTCGGGGTAACCTTTTGTATATAAACAATTTTTAACTAATTCACAGTCTATTTTATCTGGTTCGATTCCTTCTTTTATTAACATTTTAACAGCATCAACAATTTCTTCTTGACCATCATACATTATACAGACATTTAGGAATGATTGATTGAAGTCTTTAGTAAAGTCTACTAATTCTTCAAGTTTCCTTCTAACATTTTCAGGGAGTAAGTGTAATCTCCCTAGAATATTTATATTGATTTTTTCTTCTCTTATTATAGATTCTTTTTTAACCGAATCTACAGCTGCAAAAATTATTTTATAAATATATTTTAGTTCTTCAGGGCTTCTCTTCCTAGCATTTTCAAGTGAGAGCGCATATACAGTCACATATCTTATACCTACTTCATAAAAATCAAATAATCTCTCTTTTAAGATTTTATATCCTTCTAAATGACCTAAATTTGGATTAAGATTATTCTTTTTTGCCCAACGCCTGTTTCCATCAATAATTAAACCAATATGGTGAGGTAATTTCTTTTTTTGGATATTTTTAAGCTCTTCCAAAATCTTAACCTAATTTATAATCTACTACAAATAATAATATTGAAGATATATTAAATAATAATCTTTCATTAATTTAAAAATAATTGAAGTAAAATTGAAATGTTTACTTTAGTTTATAAAAAATTATAGAAATAGCTTATTTTTTATAATAAATTCTTCATAATTATTTCAGAGCTTCTGTATCTCTCCCATAAAGAAAGAAACTTTTTTAGGCTTTCATCATTTTGAAAGATTTTATCCCTTGCTATTCGCTTAGCCTTTAGAACTTTAAGAAATCTTCTCTCTAAACCTCGTTCATATTGGATTCCTAATTTTTCTAGCTTATTTGTATTCTCACATTTAATAATTGATTGAATGGCTATTTGTCCAGACATCATTGCATAAGGGATTCCTTTTCCGCTTATAGGATCTACGATTCCTCCTGCATCTCCAACAGCAAAAACTTTATCATTATACAATTTTGGCCTTAATCCAACTGGAATAAGGTGGGGTTTAAAAATTTTCATATTTGAGCCTTCAAGAACGGATCTCACAAATGGAAGATTTTCAAACCTACTAAATTCTTTTCTTGAATTTTTAATTAAGTTTATTTGGTTTCCCCAACCGACTGTTATTGTTTCCTTTTTAGGGAATAACCAAGCATAGCCTATAGGAATGAGATTTTTTATCCCAAAAAATAAATGAACAGCATCTTTACCTAATTCTTTTTCTATTTTAGAATTACTTGATTTCATTTCTTTAGTAATAGTTAAAATAATATCTTCCTTCTTAAAATAAGGCCATCCTAATATCTTTAGTGTTTTTGAATTAACTCCATCAGCGGCTATTACATATTTAGACTGATATTTATCTTTATTCGTTGTAATTTGATAACTTTCACCTTTCTTCTGTATATTATTTAGCATTTCTCGGTCTCTTAGGGTTACACCAGCATCCACCGCCATATCAGTTAAAAATTTATCAAATAAGCTACGCCAAACAACAGCGCCCTTCCCTTCTTTTGAATAAGTCTCTCCATCAACGTGATGTAATTCCAATGATTCTATAACCCGTCCTATTTTATCTTCAGGATAATCTATCGCTTCTACAAGTTCCCATGCCATGGCTCCACCACATGCTTTATATCTTCCACCTTCACCAAGATATTCTTTTTCGATTATACATGTTGAATATCCATTTTCTCTCGCATCTTTAGCTGCAACTGAACCACTTGGACCAGCACCTATCACTAGGATATCAAAAATATTTTTACTCATGATGGTTTCTCATTATAATTTGATTTTCAATTCTTTTAACAGTAATCATTGTTAATATTCCTAATTATAAAAATGAACTTGTTAAAGATGCTTTTGTATAAAAGGCTATTTTGATAATCATCTTATTTAAAGAATATTTTATTCTATTTTAACGGGATTATACTAGGATTTCAATATGATTAATAATGATCAATAATAATCAATTAATATCATATTGATAATAATTTTGAAAGAATTTTATGTCACTTTATTTTTGGTTAAATTTAATGGTGATAATAGGTCCTTTTTTATTATCTTTTGATAAGAAGGTAGGATTTTGGCGTAGGTGGCCTCCGCTCTTCTTAACTATTCTCGTGGTTAGCGGTAGTTTTATTATTTGGGACATTATTGTAACAGAGATCGGTCATTGGTCTTTTTCAGAATCATACGCAGGAACTCTGAAATTATTTGGACTTCCGCTGGGTGAATGGCTGTTTTTTATCGCGGTTCCTTATGCAACAATTTTTATCTACGAATGTGTTCGAGCATATTTTAAAGAGAAAATCTTAGTTTTTTCTAAATATATCATTATTACTATTGGTTTGATTGGATTTATACCCTTAATTTTTTTTCCAGCTAAAGGTTATTCAGTTATTGTAGGAATAGTATTTTGTGTAACACTTATTTTAATAAGTGCCTTGGTGTTTAAAAAGTTCCAATCCAGTTGGACTTTGATTGCTCTATTCCTGAGTTATATTCCTTTTTTAATATTTAATGGTATTTTTACGTATTTACCAATCGTTTCATATAATAGCGATGCAATAATAGGTCTTCGAATTATTTCCATTCCAATCGAAGATTTTTTTTATAGTTTTTCTCTTATCAGTCTCTATCTCATCTTTTACTTTTTATTTAGGGAATTCAGCTTTAAAGGAGCTAAATAAAATGAAAACGGCTGCTATTATTGGTGCAGGTTTAGGAGGATTATCTGCATCAATATATCTTAAAGCTAAAGGATGGGATGTTGATGTTTACGAAATTCAAAATTTTCCTGGAGGAAAAGCAGCTGAAGAGTATATCGATGGATATAGATTTGATATTGGTCCCTCATTAGTCACAATGCCTTGGGTTTTTGAGGATGTATTCCAAACTGCTGGTAAGGATATCCATAAAGAACTTACCATAATTAAATTAAATGAAATATGTACTTATTATCTATCAGATGGAACATACCTAAAGGCATGGTCTGATATTGAGAAATTTGGTCAAGAATTAGAAAAGATTGCACCGGGCAGCCAAAAATCATTAAAACGGTATATAAAACAAGCTAAAAAAATGTATTCATTAGGGGGAGAGTTTTTTTTAACCCAACCGATTCATGAAATCCGTAATTTATTAAAACCATCAATCCTTTTTAAATTAATTCGATTTACAGGTATCCATCCTTTTAGTACCTTAAATAAAATAAATAAGAAGGTTTTTAAAGATCCACGTATTGTTCAGCTTTTTAACAGATATGCTACATATAATGGCTCAAATCCTTATAAGACGCCAGCAACTATGATGATTATACCATTTGTAGAGTATTATGGTGGTGGATATGGAATTAAAGAAGGGATTTACGAAATTCCAAAAAAAATTCATGAAGCTGCTGAAGAACTAGGAGTTAAATTTCATTTTGGAGTGAAGGTTAATAATATTAACGTTCGAAAAAAGAAAATTATTGGTATTAATACGGTATCTGGTGATAAATCTTATGATGTCGTAATATCTGACGTTGATGTTCTCAATACCTATGATAACCTCCTTAATTTACCAAATTCGAAGGAAGCAAAAAGATATAGAAAGCTTGAACCCAGTTCGAGTGGTATTGTATTTTGTTGGGGTATAAACCGCACTTTCGAGGAACTTTCTGTAAATAATATTCTCTTCTCATCTGATTACCCTGCCGAATTTAGGGCAATGTTCGAAAATAAAACAATGGCGAAAGAGCCCACTGTGTATATAAATATAACCTCAAAATTAACGCCCTCTGATGCCCCTAAAGATTGTGAAAATTGGTTTGTTCTACTCAATGCCCCAGCACATTATAATCAAAACTGGGATCAATTAGTTTCTAATGCAAGAGAAGCCACTATCAAACTCATCTCCAAACATTTAGGTACGAATATAAAATCTCATATCGTGACTGAATTTTTACTAATACCTCCTATAATAGAGAAACGTACGGGCTCTACGTATGGTAGTCTTTATGGTATTAGTTCCAATACAATGACTTCTGCATTTTTACGTCATAGAAATCGGAGTAAAAGCATAAAAGGGTTATATTTTTGCGGAGGAAGTGCGCATCCTGGTGGAGGTATGCCCTTAGTTTTACTTTCAGGTAAAATATGTGCAAACCTCGTTGAAAAATATTCAGGTGATTAAATTGAATAAAATAAAATCAATAATTACTAATTGGAAATTTCAAACTATAATTTTATCAATCTTTTTTACGGTGGGTATAGTTGGTCATTACTTAGATTATACATATCCTCTTATGGTTGTATTAACTCCATATGTCATCCTTGTTTCTGGTATATGGGCTATTTATAAATGTTTAAAAAAAAAGTATGTAGTTTTATGGATAATAATAGCATATATTGTGACTATCTCGTTAGAAGTACTTGGAGTATCACTGGGTCTTGTCTTTGGACCTTATTATTATGGTAATGTACTTGGTCCTAAATTATTTGATGTCCCAGTTATAATAGGTTTAAATTGGGTATTCATTATTTTATCATTAGTCTTGTTTTCCGAATGGTTAGTAAATCAATTATTTAAATATTTTAATATAACGATTAAGGCTTTACTTACAGCGATTTTTACAGCTTTTTTTGCAACTCTTTTCGATTACTTGATGGAACCTGCAGCTGTTGGTTTAAATTATTGGACTTGGACCTTAACAAGTGATCCATTGAATGTTCCTATTCAAAACTATTTTGCTTGGTTTTTAATTTCCTTTTTCTTTGCATTATCCCTATTATCTGTCCCCAAAAGTAACAGGATTACGCTTGAAGAAAGTCCACATAGTCCTTGGTTTGTTCTAATTCAAGTAATATTCTTTATCGCAATAAGATTTATCCTATTTTTTAGCTAAAATAGTAAAAAGAGCAAGCTCTACAGCTGGATTCAAGTCATTTTCTTTTAATATGTTAAAAGCTTTAATTTTATAAAAAGTGTTTCTGTAACTCCATTAAATAAAACCTTTTGTTCAAAATGTAATTATGGATATATCAAATATTCCAATAAAGAATAGAAAAGATGAGCACATTTTACTCGTAAGTAAAGAAAATGTTGAAAGCCATACTACAACTTGGCTGGAGCATATTAGATTTATAGCCAATTCTTTGCCCGAACTGAATTTAAACGATATTAATTTATCATGTGAATTTTTAGGCAAATCCATATCTGCACCTCTTATTATCGGGGCAATGACAGGTGGTACAGAATTAACCAAGAAAATCAATGTTTCCCTCGCTAAAGCTGCTCAAAAATATCGAATTCCAATGATGGTTGGAAGCCAAAGAGTAATCCTCAGGCACCCAGAAACGAAACATTCATTTTCTGCTGTTAGAGAGTCTGCACCAGATATTCCAATAGTCGGAAATATAGGAATCGCTCAAGTGGCAACTTCAGAAAATTTTGATTATGTAGAAGAACTTATAAACAATATCAATGCTGATGCACTGGCAATCCATCTCAATGTTATCCAAGAAGTAATTCAACCTGAAGGGGATAAAATCTTTTTTGGTGCATTAAAAAAGATACAAACTTTAAAGAAACAATATAAAATTCCAATAGTTATTAAAGAAACGGGTTGCGGAATTTCAAAGGAAATAGCCCAACAATTAGCTGAAATTGGGGTTGAAGTGATTGACGTTTCTGGAGTAGGAGGAACAAGTTGGGTTGCTGTTGAGTATTATCGAGCGAAAAAGCAAGGTGTTAAGTCAAAAATGGATTTAGGAAAGTTATTCTGGGATTGGGGAATTCCAACTGCGGCTAGTATTATTGAGGTAAGTTCTGTAGTGAATAGTTCTTCAAAAACTAAAATAATTGGGAGCGGAGGGATAAGAGATGGAATTGATGTCGCAAAAGCCTTAAGAATCGGAGCCCACTTTGCTGCGATGGCTAGACCATTCCTTATGGTCGCTTTAGAAGGACAAAATTCACTTTATCAATTTATCGAAAAAACCTTAAGGGAATTAAGAATTGTAATGCTTTTAACTGGTAGTAAAGATGTTAATGAACTAAAAAAAGCTCCAATTGTCATTGAACCTCCCCTTAAGAATTGGATAAAGCAGAGAATGATAAAAATTAAAAATTATTAGAAAAAGAATTAGAATTTAGCTGATCAACCTTACTCTAAAGGATGACTTATTGGTTTATAAGTTGGTTTCCAATTAATAAACCCGTTTAAGGCACAGTTTTTTGTTTCAACTTTTCCTGCTCGGAGTAAATTGTATTCCACTATTTGACCTTTTTTCACATCAGAAGTTACTCTTACTATGGATTGGGTTAATATATCCTTCTGATCAATAACTTCAACGGGATCTGATTTTACAATAGCATACATGGGATAATTTTTTTTGTATGAGGCTGTACTACCACCTGGACAATAATTAAATCCATCTAGTTTTGAAATTATACAACCCTCATCACACACAGTCATTTCGATAATTATATTTTCATTTGATTCAATTGGTTCGATCTTAGCGTAGAAGATCTCATCTGCATCAATACCCTTCCTCTGAGCTTCATATTCACTAACGGATTTACGTTCTTTATTTTGAATAAAATCATTTACAGTAGGTACTTTTTCCACGATTTTTTTAAATCCAGGCATTACTTTAAGCATTCCAGAAATACAAGTCGCTCCCGATCCATAAGATCCAAAATAAATTATGTCGTCTTTTTTTGTAACAGTTTCTAATAAATAGATCAATTGTGCCCATGTAGAAGCTGAGTACATGTTGCCAATAGACATAGGAACATTAAGTGTGGGAAGAACCTTGCATGTGAGGTTCTTAATCAATTTTTTTTCCAATTCATCTGTATTGGACACATTCTCTTCTCTTTTGACTTTATCTAAAACAGGGATAAGTAGCTCTTTTAGGTAATCAGAAGCTTCTTCTGGGATAACAAGAAAATCAGAATTCCTAACAGGTTTATCTAAAAAGATTTTCTTCATAGTATCCCATCTATTTAAAAGAAGATTCTGTAGGTTTTTTAAAGGTAATTTAGCGAAGGGCGAGTGAAAAACCATGTAATCTGGCAAATAGTTTCCTGCATTTTGGAAAAAATCATCAAATGCACCTAATTGAAATTTGATATAAGAATCAATCGAGTACTTACCAAAAACTACTGGATATTTCTCATATGGCATTCGATAAAAATCAGTAATATTAGCAGAGAATTTCCCAAAGTTCTTTCCAAAAGCAGCAATGCGAGGACTCTTGGAAATTACTACTGCTGCTGCCGCTGCACCTTGAGTAGGTTCTCCAGGACTTTTGAGTTCATAACTACAAATATCTGCACCAATAATAAGGGCTTTATTAATAATTCCGTTATTAATGAGACCTATAGCATTTAAGATTGCGAGAGTTTCTCCTGCACAGGCATTATAGACATCTTGGGTTACGCAATTTAATGAAGTCCCCAATACCTCTGTAAGGATATTGGAAACCGATTTCACGGCGTAAGTCATTGTTTCAGTTCCAACGAAAACTGCATCAATTTCACTGGGATCAATATTTCCTTTTAAAAGGGCATGTTGACCCGCTTTTACAGCCATACTTACGATATCTTCTCCAGAACTAGGAATACGCATTTCTTTTGTTAATAATCCTTTCAAAAATTTATTCGGATCGATATCTCTGAATTTAGCTAATTCTGCCAGATCAACATAATATTTTGATGTATAGAAACCCATTGAATCAATGCCTACATTAAAGAAGAAATCGTTATCTACTGAATCTTTCATATTTGATTAGATCCAAAAATTAATTATAAATTTTTTGCATTATAAATAAAGATAAATTACAAGTCCAGTTTATCCTTATTAAATTCTTTTTAAAGTACTTTCTTATTGAACTTTATACTTTTTAGACGCGTAAAGAAAACCGAAAGCGTTTCCAGGGCCTTTTTCATTGGTCGTTTGATGGTGGTAAGAATGAGCTTTAAAAATCCGCTTCATATAACTGCTTTTTGGTCTGTATTTATTTTTAATTCGCTTATGAAACATTACATCATGGAACCCGAAATAACCTATACCATATAAGGCTACACCAATTCCTAGCCAAAATAACAGATTAAACTCACTTGCTCCAAAAAAGATCAGTACAAAGGATAATATACTAAATATCCCTGCAAAAGTATCATTCTTTTGAAGGCCATGGCCTTTAGGTCTATGATGATCTTTATGAAGATACCACCCAAATCCATGCATAACATATCTGTGAAGAAACCATGCTACCCCCTCCATAGCTATAGTAGCAAGAATCATACTGTTAATGTAAATTATAATTACAATCGGCAAAGGTAAATAATTAGAAAGATTCAACATACATATAACAAAAGTGAAGAAAAAATAAAATTTTGTCTTATATAATATTTATAAATTCAATAAATCGATACTTCTCGGGCTTATTAGATTTGATCTATATATTTTAAATATAATTAATATTTTTTAAGCCAATGATATAATAATTATAAAATGTAATCACTTTATAATATGGAAATTTCAAAAGTTCATCGCGAAGTTTTTAAGAAAGGTAGTAAGACTTATTTCAACAGTAGTATTTTCTTTCCAAAGTCTTCAAGAAGAGATGTTTTTATTTTATATGGATTTGTGAGAGTAGCAGACAATTTTGTTGATACCATTCCACAAAAAAAGGAGGATTTTCTCAACTTTTGTAATTTGTATAGGCAAGCACTTTCTGGGAAGAAGGCTGATGATATAATTATTGATTCTTTCGTCGAGTTAATGGAAAGAAGAGATTTTAAACCTATTTGGGTTGATGATTTTCTTCATTCGATGGAGATGGATCTAACAAAAAGAATTTATAATAGCCTAGAAGAAACTCTTGAATATATACATGGCTCTGCTGAAGTTATTGGTTTATTTATGGCTAAAATTCTTGATTTGCCAGAAAAATCATATTTTGCGGCAGAAAGGCTTGGGAGAGCAATGCAATATATTAATTTCATTCGAGACATCAAAGAAGATATAATTTTAGGGAGACAATATCTTCCTTTAAGCGGGTATTCTTTAGATAATTTGAAGAAAGAAGAAGCGATGAAAAATAAGACCGAATTTGGTAGATTCATAAAGGATCAAATTAACCAATATTTTGAATGGGTAAAGGAGGCAGAAAGTGGATTTAAATTTATTCCAAGGAGATACTTAATCCCTATTAAGACGGCTTCAGATATGTATAAATGGACTGCTTTGCAAATTAGGGATAATCCATTCATTATTTATGAAAAGAAAGTTAAACCTTCTAAAATAAGGATAATTTCGAATGTTTTAAAGAATTCATTTAAAATAAAATTAACATGATTCTGAAAATGGAAAAAATTGAAGGAAGAAAGGTTATAGTCATAGGTGCTGGGTTTTCAGGCTTAGCATCAGCTGCATTATTAGCAAAAGAAGGATTCAATGTTACCTTACTTGAAAAGAATGACCGACCTGGAGGGCGTGCTATGGTTTGGAAAGAAGGGGATTATATCTTCGATATGGGTCCGTCATGGTATATGATGATTGAAGCATTTGAAAAATTTTTCGCTGAGTTTGATAAAAAACCTGAAGATTATTATGAAACAATTCGAATAAAACCCTCTTATAGAGTTTTCTTCAGTGAAGAAGAATTTTTGGATATTAGCGAAGATATTAACAAAAATATAGCCTTATTTGACAAATTCGAACCTGAGGGTGGAAAAAAGTTAAAAGAATTTATAGATAAATCACAGCAGATGTATGAAATTGCCCTTAAGAAATTTCTCTATAAGGATTATTGGAGTATCAGGGACTTGATGGATAAAACCCTAATAGCCGATGGTTTAAAGCTTAAAATCTTCACGAAACTAGGTAAATATGCCAAGAGGTATTTTAGTAGTGATAAAGCACGGAAAATAACCACTTATCATGTTGCTTTTGTTGGTGCATCACCACCTACTAGCCCTGCGGTTTACTCTCTACTAGCACATTGCGACATGAACCTTGGAATTTGGTATCCGATGGGAGGTTTTGGAACTATTGTCAAAGGTATTATGAAAGTTGCATTAGAAACAGGGGTTGATATCAAATTCAACACTGAGGTGACCAAAATCATTGTAGAAGGTAAGAAAGCTAAAAAGATCATTACGAATAATGGTGAATTTGAAGCAGACATTATTTTAAACACGGGAGATTATGAAAGTGGAGAGATGGATTTATTAGAAAAACAATATAGAACATATCCCGAGAAATACTGGAAAAAAAGAATGGTTGCCCCTTCTGCATTTCTTGTATATCTTGGTCTAAGCAAGAAGCTAAATAATTTTCTCCACCATAACTTCTATTTCAATTCGGATTGGGATAAATATTTCGACCAACTCTTTGGACCAAATCCTCAGTGGCCAGAAGATCCTTCAATTTATATAACAGTTCCGTCTAAATCAGATCTCTCTCTTGTTCCTCCAGGAGGAGAACTTATGACCATTCTTGTCTTAGTATCATCTGATCTTGAGGATCTTGAATTCGAACGCGAACCTTACTTTGATAAAATACTCACAAAAGTGGAAAAGATAACTGGGGAATCAATTAGGGATTCGATAGTTGTAAAAAGGATAGTTGCACATAAGCATTTCAATAAAACATTCAATGCATACAAGGGAACCGCATTAGGTTTAGCCCATACACTAGGACAAACTGCTCTTTTTAGACCCCATCATAAGAGTAAAAAAGTTAAAAATCTGTATTATGCAGGACATTATACTCATCCCGGAGTTGGTGTTCCTGTATCACTAATATCTGCCCAGCTTGCATGTGAGAAAATAATAGATGATGTAAAAAAGCAAAGAGTTTAAATGGTAATAATTTCGATCAAACTTTTGATCAGTACAACACTCTCAAGTTTAACTACTTTTTTGTTTTTTTCTTTGATGTAACTTCATATGGCCTGTTTGTATACCTTCTGATGCTAAGGCACGCAAAGCTGCTACATTTTGACAGAGTCCAAGAGCTACTGCAACTTGAGATAGCTCTTCAGCACTATTAATTCCTAGAATTTTTAAGGAGATCCTTGCTAATGGATGTGTTTTAGTTAATCCACCTATTATTCCAAATGCAAGAGGTAATTCCAATTCTCCAATTAAATTTCCATCTGGATCAGTATCAAATTTACTTAATGGAGAATATCCCTTCATAGAGGCATAAACATGTGCACCTGCCTCGATTGCTCGAGTGTCATTACCTGTTGCCAATGCCAGCGCTATGATTCCATTCATAATTCCTTTATTATGAGTTGCTGCCCGAAAAATATCTGCTTTTGCAAATGCATATGCATATAAAATATTTTCAACGATTTCAGGCCCTCCTAGCATGTCTTTATCAAAAACTGCCCTACATTTTGCAATTCTATGAATTGCTAAGTTAGAAATGATTCTAAGGAGGAACTCACCTTCACACAATTCTGCAAGATATGGTGCAACTGCTTCAGCCATGGTATTTACAGCATTTGCTCCCATTGCATCAAGTACATTTACAAGTAAATGGACTATAATCATAGGTCCTTTTATCGTATCAATGGGTCTAATTTCTAGATCTATCATACCTCCTCCCAACTTAATAAGAATCGGATCTTGCTCGTTTGCCAATTTTATAATTTTTTCTTTATTTGCTTCTACATTTTTTATCGCAGCTTCCATATCTTTAACTTTCACAATCTGGATTTGACCAATCATTACTTGCTTTATTTTATCGCAATGAAATCCTCCCAATTTCCTTGTACTTCTTGCTAAGTTGGATGCAGCAGCTACAACTGAAGGTTCCTCAATGACCATTGGCACAAGATAATCTTTTCCATTAACTCTAAAATTACATGCTATTGAATAAGGTAATTGATAGCTTGCGATGACATTTTCAATCAGAAGATCCATCTCTTCTGGTTGAAAATAACCAAAATTCTTTAGAATATTAGTCTCATCCTCAGTAAGCCCAACTTTTTCCTCTATAAGTTTTAACCTTTCATTAACAGAGAGTTTATAAAAGCCAGATATCTCTGAAGAGTACTTTTTCATAATCTCAAATGTTTCTCCTATTTATTAAAGGATTAGGTTATAATTTATAAATTGATTTTTTTAAATTTAATCTCTTAGGTCGTCTTAATTTTTTTTAGAAATAAATTATTGGACCAGATCATCAATAATTCTACGAAAACCACCCAACGAAACGTGATATTCGAATTATTAAAACAATCCATTAAGATATATTTAACGCATTAGGATTGTTAAATCGGAGCTCTTTGCATATCCCGATTCAAAATGTTTATTAAATTTGAGACCTAGACTAGAGATAGAATGAAATCATCTATTTCTATTTCTAAATCCCTTATTAGTCAATTAAACAGGGATTATCATGAGATTCGGCAAAAATTGGTTAGAAAAGGATATTCCTTTGATCAGATTCCTCAAAATAAGACTGCTATAAGTGATGTAGGAGAAGCATTCTCTCTTGCATACCCTGTTCAGGGACTCTTAAAATATCATGGATTTTCAGATTCAAAAGAACATATAGCTTATTTTCCAAGCATCTCTTTGAATAATGGTTGTTTATTCACTGTGTCATACCTAAAATTTGATAAAAGCTTAAATAATGATGTTGTTTTTTTGAATGGCTCACCTGGAGTTGGAGAAACCTATCAAAATGTTAAAAATTCATTAGATTATATTAGGAATTTTTCAGGCATAAAAACAAAAGCAATTTTAGTTTCTCGAAATTATTCTCCCTCAAAGGTTAATGGAAAAGGTCTAGGAACATCTGCCTCTGGTTCAGCAGCATTAGCTATCGCAGCAACTTCTATTATTTATGATAATAATCCTGAATTTATGAATAATAGACGTTTGGTCAGCATCTTTTCAAGATATCTATCTGGTTCGGGATGTCGTAGTTCATCTGGAGAGATTTCTTTATGGTTAAGCTATCCTAATATAAATCCATTAGATTCATTTGCAATTAACTTAATTCGAGAAGAACATCAAAAATTTATAAAAAGCATATCATTATTGACAATTCCTATAAAATCTGCAATTAAAACAACGCAAGCACATAAAATTGCTCCAAAATCTCCTTTTTTCGAAGCTTGGTTATTAAAGAGAAAAGAATTAGTTCTTGAATTTTTAGAAGGGCTTGATAACCATGATTTAAAGAAAGTTGGTGATCTATCCGAATTCGATACGTTGTGTTTACATGCGGTCGCGATGACTGCTCCCAATGATCAAAATATCATCGCTTGGAGTCCTGATACTTTAAAAGTAATCCTTGGTGTGCGAGAGCTACGAAAAAATGGATATGAAGTATATTATTCAATAGATACCGGACCATCTTTAGTATTACTAACAAAAAAATCCCAAGCAGAAGAAATTTATAAAGAGATAAAAATGATTATTCCAAATCATGAGATAATTAAAGGAAGCTTTGGTGGCCCATCTAGATTACTAGATTTGAAATCACCAGAAATTAAAATTTTAGAAGCAGATAT
Organism: Candidatus Hodarchaeota archaeon; assembly: GCA_048887145.1. Taxonomy (GTDB): domain Archaea; phylum Asgardarchaeota; class Lokiarchaeia; order Sigyniarchaeales; family SOKP01; genus SOKP01. The sequence goes on along the minus strand of JBHLKA010000021.1, from coordinate 8,283 downwards.
AGCAGCATTTATAGAAAAATGAGTCAGAAGCATTTTTTTAAGTAAAAAGAGCGAAAAAAATGAAAATTATTTCAGCTTCAGCCCCTGGAAAAGTTATCTTGTTAGGAGAACATGCTGTTGTTTATGGATTTCCAGCAATTGCTATGGCAATTACTCTTAGGTCAACCTGTACTATTGAATCAGTAAATCAGGGTATTAGACTCATTTTAAAGGATTATAACTCAGATTTTAACTATAGGGATTTGAATCAATTAAAAAAAGAAATTCCATTTAATTTTAGACAAATATCATTAATCTTAGATATAATCAGGAACAATTATAATATTGATTCCCTAAATATTAAAATAACTTTAGGTTCTCAGATTCTTTCAGGATCAGGATTGGGTTCTTCTGCTTCAGTTGCTGCAGCTTTAATTACAGCATTAAATACTTTTTATGACCTAAAATTGGAAAAAAGTGGTATTTCAAATCTTGCTTATAAAATGGAACAGATAACGCATGGTACCCCCTCAGGGATCGATAATACGGTGTGTACGCATGGCAATTTAATATTTTTTAAAGAAGGATTGTTTCATTTTGTTAATGTATTTACAGATTTCTCATTATTAATAACATATTCCAATATTGAACATAATACAAAGCAAGCAATTCTTAATATTAAAAAATTTAAGGAAGAACAACCATCTTTGACAAACAAAATTTTTAAAAAAATAGGTTTCTATACAGAAATAGGTAGAAAAAAATTAATAAATGGAAATCTTAAAGGATTAGGCAAGATAATGAATCAAAATCAAAACCTTTTAGAAAGACTTCATTTATCCAATGATTCAATATCTGAAATTATTAGTATTGGATTAAATAATGGAGCATATGGCTCGAAAATTACAGGAGCAGGACTTGGAGGATGTGTAATCACTTTAGCTAGTGATAAGGTACTTGAACAAATTCTTATTTTACTTCAAAAAAAAGGCTATAAAAGTTTTATTGTAAAACTAGACTCTGGAGGTGCCATGATTGAAAAATGAACTCATTATTTTAAAACTTGGAGGAAGTTTATTAACTGACAAAAATAAACCCTTTTCAATCAGAAAAAAAATTTTAGAGCAGTGTGTAGATGAAATAATAAAAACTAAGAAAAAGCTTATTATAGTTCATGGTGGAGGTTCTTTTGGCCATCCAATAGCAAAAAAGTATGATATTTCTCATGGATTAAACAACAATATCGAAAACCAAATCTTAGGATTAGCCAAGACTCATGAAGCTATGATTAAATTTAATTTAATCATTATCAAACATTTCTTGAAAAGAAACTATCCGGTTATGGCAATTGAGCCATTTAGCATCTTTATTAAAGACCTTAATGGGATAAAAATCGAAACTCTCGAATCTATTGAGTTTTCACTAGAAATGGGAATTCTTCCTATATTGTATGGTGATATAATCATTGATAGAGAAAGATATTTCTCAATACTTTCTGGAGATCTTATCATTCTTGAGTTATGTAAAAATCTACAGAAATTTCAAGTTTCTAAAGTTATTTTCGCTATTGAAAAAGATGGTGTTTTCATCGAAAAGGATGGAAATGTGAAGTTTCTCAATGAGATAAGTAGTAACAAAATTGATACTATAAAACTGGCAAGTCTTGATAAAAAAATCGATGTTACAGGAGGTATCGAAAGTAAGCTAAAAATAATAAAACTGATTGGAATGTTAAATATTCCTGTTCAAATTCTTAACGGATTAAAGAAAAATTTTATTTATAAAGGCATTATGAACCAAGAGATAAAATCCACAATAGTTTCTATACCAAAAAATAATAATAACAGCTCAGATAAATAGAAAAAATATTCGCAAACTTTATTATACTCACTTAATTAACTTTAGCAACGATATTGAAAACCACCTACACCCTCACCTTTTACCAAAATATCAAAATCATTAAAAATAGAACTCATTTTTAATATACCAATTAGTATTAATTAGTTTTAATTTTGCAATTAATGTTCAATTTTAATATTACAAATTTCAATTAAGAATTGGTTAAAAAATTCGCACAAAATATTCCCATTTTCACACTTATCAATATTTTATATATTCTATATTTCTTTCATTTAAATAAGAGCGAAATAATATTTCTAAGATTATGAATTGTTCATAATATTAACCGTATCGAATCTTAGGTTTAACAGACATAAAGTTTAAAACATTCCTTTCGTATATTTTTTTAATCAAATAACTATTTTATTAAAGGATTTTTTAAGAAAAAAACTTTAACTTCATCGAAAGAAACTAAAAAAAAAGAGATAAATAACAAGGATTTCAATATGATTGATAATGATTATCTATTTAGCAATATTGGCATCGATTCAGTTGGCTTTGCTGCCCCTAGATATTACCTAAAGTTAAAAGATTTAGCAAACGAGAGAAAAATCGATCCGAATAAATATAAAAAGGGCTTGATGTCGATTGAAATGCGGTTACCTGGAATAGATGAAGATATTATTTCATTAGGTTTAAAAGCAGCCTATAATGCCCTTATAAAGGGAGGAATCTCACCTAAATCTATAGATGCTGTTTTTTGTGGAACCGAAACAATAGTATACGCCGTAAAATCAGTTTCAAACATCTATGCTGAATTATTAGGCATTCCAAGAAATTCTCTTACACAAGATATTTATAATGCTTGTGCAGGTGGAACTTTAGCAATTTTGAATGCTATAGCTTTGATTGAAAAAGAAGTAATTAATAAGGCCCTGGTAATTTCTGCCGACATTTCATCTTATGCAATGAATTCCCCAAGCGAACCTACACAAGGTTCAGGAGCAATTGCTCTTGTGATATCAAAGAATCCACGGATTGCTACATTTAGTAAAAAGTTTGGAAAGGTCTCTGGAAATGTAAATGATTTTTGGAGACCTGCAAACGATATAAATGCCAAAGCATTTGGTCGATATTCTGTCGATACATATTTGAAATTTCAGTTAAACGCATATGATGATTTAGTCCAAAATATTGGTGATTTTCATGCGGATTTTTATACATTTCATGCACCTTTTGCTAAATTACCAATTAAATGCATGCAGCAAATTATACAAAAACGTTGGATAAAACACATCAATGCTTTACCAAAAATTCGAAGAAGTTCCATTAAGCAATCTATTCTAAAGAAGTTAGATTCATTCTTACATGATATTACAGCTCTTCCGGAATATATCTATTTAAAGCTAAGAGAAAGAGGTTATTCTTCTAAAACCCTAGAAAAAATTTCTCATCAAATATTAGAAAATATAAAACATAAGGTACTTCCACAATTAAGAGTTCCATCTCATTTTGGTAATATGTATAATGCCGCTATATGGGCTCAAATCATTTATATTCTTGAAAATTATGGTCATGCGCATGATACAATTTATTTTGGGTCTTATGGATCAGGAGCTACATGTATTTCTGGTTTACTAAAAGTACAACCCGAATACAAGGAAATTATTAATAAACATCCACAAATTAATGACTTTATTGCAATTAAAGAGCGTAAAAGTGTTCGAGAATATGAATTAATAAAAGAAGGAGCATATAAGGAGAATATTGTATTAGGAAAAATCGTGGAACACGAAGAAAATAATCATAGAGGATTTAAACTTCATTTTTGTGATGAAGGTTGTATTATCCCTAATATTAAAGGATTAAATCATTGTCCTAAAGGGCATTCTGGATTTCATGAAAGATTTTTCCCTCTATTTGCTACTTTGGAATCAAAACCAATCACAGTAAATACTAATGATGATTTAAGTTATTTAAGCGAGGGTTTCGTGAGAATCACTGGAAAGGTGATGCAGGGGGACATATTAGAATATGAGATTAGACGAGTTGAAAGTAACATAGATAAAGATCATGAAGCGTATGGATTATTAAACTGGGCTCCCACATATATTCCAGTAGATAAAACTTATTAAATTCAAAAAAAAATGAATTCTAATCTTTAATATATTTATCTAAGAATCTATCAATTTCACTATTAGAATTGTTAATTAATTTTTCAATATCTTCTTTTGTAGCATTATCGAGATGGATTCCTACAATAACTACAACAGTTTTTTTAACTACCTTTGAAACGTTTTCTGCTAATGGTTTAGCAATTTCACCATCTTTATGACCATAAACACTAAGCAAACTTGCACTTGAAGTTTGCTTATAAGGAAGTGCTAGTGCAACAGCTCCAATATGGGGCTTATTACCTCCCGTGAGCATGAGAATCAAACCATCTCCCATTTCAAAAGAGTTTAATTCGACTTTCCATTTACTCATCTCCCCACCTCTTTATCCCAGTATCAATATCTAATTGATCTAAAAGTCTTCCAACCGTATAATCAACAAGATCCTGAACATTTTTGGGTTTGATGTAGTATGAAGGAACTGGAGGGGCTATTACAACTCCTAATTTGGCAAGTTTTAGCATATTTTCAAGATGAATTGCGCTTAAAGGGCTTTCTCTGACTACCAAAATTAATTTTCTCTTCTCTTTAATAGAGACATCAGCGGCTCTAGTAATTAAGTTATTAGCATAACCATGAGCAATGGCTGCTAACGTTTTCATAGTACAAGGCACAATAATCATAGCATCCAATTTATGAGAACCACTAGCGGGAGGAGCTTCTAAATCATTAACATCATAGGTTGTAGTAGCCAGTTCATGCAATTCTGAAATATTATATTCTGTCTCATTCTTTAATATTATTTCTACTGTTTTTGATATAATTAATTCTGTTAAAATTTTTTTTTCTTCTAATACCTTTAACAGTTTGAAAGCGATTAAAACCCCTGTAGCTCCAGTAATTGCTACAAGAATCATGATTATTCACCAAAATTTTTTTTATAAATAATATGTAGTTAGGGATAATAAGTATTTTTTGTATCTAATATTATTTTGATTTTAGGAAGAAATTGAATCCACATTAAAATAGTCTGCAACATTAATTATATTCAATTATTTTAATTAACAAATTAATTGATAGTAGTCTATAAAAAGTGTGTCATAACTCCTTTAATCAAAGTCTTTACTTTATACAATTATAAAAAGGATTTGAGTTGATAAATTTGGGATTTAGAGAATATTTAAATAAAATTGACGAGAGTGGACTCCTTAAAAAGGTGGATGTTAAAGTTTCAAAGAAATTAGAAATTTCAGGTATTTTAAAAAAGATAGAACCAACACCTGTACTATTCAATAATGTCAAAGAATCAGAATTCCGAGTAATTGGTAATATCTTTTGTACTAAGAATGCAATTGCTTCATACTTTAATACTTCTCCTGCAGATCTTATTCATATGCTTTCAAAAGCGATTATGAATAGAAAAGAACCAGAATTTATATCAAACGCTCCTTGCCAAGAAGTAATTGAATCAAATGTAGATCTAAATAAACTTCCATTATTATTCCACTGCGAAAAAGATGGTGGGAAATATATAAGCTCAGCTGTAGTTGTCACTAAGGATGCTGATTATGGACAAAATCTAGACTTTCATAGAGCTATGCAGATTTCTAGCGAAAAACTGGTTACAAGAATAGTAAAAGGGCGGCATTTCCATAAATTTTTAGAAAAGAATGGCGAATTGGACGTGGCTTTTTGTATAGGGAATCCTCCTAACATTCTCATTGCTGGAGCTACTTCCGTTGATATTGGAGTAGATGAGCTGACAATTGCCAATGCATTAGAACCAATTAAAGTTGTTGAAGCAAATTCTGTTGATCTTCTAATTCCTGCAGAAACAGAATTTGTTCTAGAAGGACGCGTATATTTGGAAGAAAGACACGCTGAAGGTCCTTTTGTTGATTTAACTGAAACCTATGATATTGTAAGGGAAGAACCTATTTTTGAAGTTAAGAAAATAACACACAGAAAAGATGCAATTTGGCAAGCTTTGTTACCAGGTGCCCTTGAGCATAAGATTTTAATGGGGATGCCACGTGAGCCAACAATTTATAATGAAGTGAATAAATCAGGTGTAAAGTGTCTAGATGTCAACATTAATCCAGGAGGTTGTTCATGGCTTCATGCTATTGTAAAAATTGATAAAAGTTCAGAAGAAGATGGTAAAAAAGCAATTCTTAGTGCTTTTAATGGTCATACTAGCTGTAAACATGTATTTGTCGTCGATAAAGATATTGATATCTATGATCCATTATCCGTGGAATGGGCTATGGCAACTCGATTTCAGGGAGATATTGGAATGATAATTAAAGATAAAGAACCCGGAAGTAGTTTAGATCCTAGTGCTGAGCCAGGAACTAAAATGACAACAAAAATTGGTTTTGATTTTACAAAACCACTTATTACTAAGGGTAAGAGTTTTGAGCTAGTTAAATTTCCTAAAGTTGATATGAATAAATATTTTTAATTATTGGAGGTAATGAATATGAAATTAACTCTTGAAGAACATGATATGCTGAATGGCAACTATGGAAAAGCTATTAAAAAATCGATGGAAATTTTAACCACACTTGGTGAAATATTTGACGCTGAAGATATGGTTGACGTTTCTGGGGTTCAGATCGCAGGAGTTTCTTATGCTAATCTTGGAGAAGCAGGTCTCGAATTCTTGAACGAAATGGCAGAAGACGGAAAGGTAAAAGTCCTAACTACATTAAATCCAGCTGGAATGGATCGTGAAAACTGGCAAAAATTAGGTATTGATGCGGAATTTGCTAAAAATCAAAATCGTATTCTCGATGCTTTTGCTAAAATGGGTATAATCACCACATGTTCTTGTACACCATATTTAATTGGAAATACGCCCCATTATGGTCAACATCTAGCATGGGCAGAAAGCAGTGCAGTTTGTTATGCGAATTCGGTTATTGGTGCACGAACAAATCGTGAGGGTGGTCCAAGCGCATTAGCATCCGCATTAACGGGGAAAACACCTAGATATGGGTATCATTTAGAAAAGAATCGTCAAGGGCAAGTTTTAGTCAAAGTTAATACTCCAATTAAAGGCACTGATGAATTTGGAGTTTTAGGAAAAATTATTGGTGATAAATTAGTTAAATTGGGCAAGAAAATACCCTATATAACAGATATCCCCTCAGCTAATGTGGAAGAGCTCAAATCTTTTTGTGCTTCTATTGCTACCTATGGTGGAACTGCGTTATTTCATATGGAAGAAATAACTCCAGAATTCAATAGATACCTTAAACCAAGTAAAATCATTTTAGAGATTAATCAAAGCGATTTAAATAAAACACGTTCTGAACTGATTGACAACCATCTTGAAATTGATTTTGTAAGCATTGGGTGTCCTCATGCTTCCATATATGAAATTGCCACTCTTGCAAAACTATTAAAAGGAAAGAAAGTAAAGAAAGAATTTTGGATAACCACTGCTCGCCCAACCAAAAAAGTAGCAGATGAAGCAGGATATTCTAAATTAATTGAAGACGCAGGAGCCAAATTTGCAGCTGATACTTGCTGTGTGGTGGCCCCAATTAAAGGACGTTTCAAGGCTATAATGGTCGACTCCGCAAAGGCATGTTATTATGGGCGATCAAAAAATAAATTTAAAGTAAAGATAGGAACAATTGAAGAATGTGTTGAGGAAGCTTTAAAGTGAAATTAAAAGGAAGAAAAATATATAAGGGTATCGCATCAGGAAAAGTAATTATCACCACAGACGCAATTTCATTTTATGGAGGTATAGATCCCGATAGTGGAGTAGTTGTTGAAGTTGGACATGAATTAGAGGGCCAATCTATATCTGGTAGAATATTAGTTTTTCCTACTGGAAAAGGTTCAACAGTAGGCTCTTATACTATGTATCAAATGAAAAAGAATAATACAGCTCCCTTAGCAATAATAAATGAAAAGATTGATACGATAGTGGCTGTGGGCTGCATTATTAGTGAAATACCATCCGTTGATATGATTGATATCACGACAATAAAAAACGAACAAGAAGTTATTGTTAATGCTACTGAAGGAACAGTTGAAATTCTAGAATAAATTAATAAAAAAATAAAATAACCCTATTATAATAAGGTTAAGCAATAAGAGGATTATCTAATAACTTACACCGATGTAAGTTATTAGAAAACTCCACTGAAAAGTACCTGTTAATACAATTTCTAAAATTGATGATATTAAAGATATTAAAAAGTAAGAAAGTAGAACTTTTTTATAATCTAACTTCCAAAACTTACCAAGACCCATAGATTTCGATTCTCTACAGTCAATTTGATTATAAGGTAGATAATCAAATTATGAATAAATATTCTTTGATGTTTTTCTT
>JBHLKA010000020.1:0-27960 GCA_048887145.1 Candidatus Hodarchaeota archaeon | reverse complement strand
TTTCGTGAAACTACAGAAATAATGAAAGATCAATAAAAATAAATAAAAATTCTATTATTAGTTTAAATAAATTCCTATTCATATTTTGTTATAAATTTCTTCTTAATAAAGGTGTTGAGATGTTTAAGAAAGCGGCTGTGAATTCAGAGGAATTCATATTTTACATTGATCTTCTATCAGATTATCTGAAAAAGAAGGTGTTAACAAAAGCTATTATTTCATTTATAAAAGATAAAGATAAATTCAATAGTTTGAGTTCTTATGGTCTTGTTTTATTCCAAAAAAAAGGAGCTCCCATAACTACATATGATGAAAAAGAAGCAGATTCATTAATACATATTTTGGATGAATATTGGGGAGGTCGCGAAACTCAAAAGAGTTATTTAGAGAATGGATTATTTGAAATTTTATCCTATGTCTTTAGAAAGATTAGAACTGCGAGAAAGAATTACAGGGTAATTATAATATCAGATACTCCCAGCTCACTCTCAGAAGAATATCATAATGCATTATATGATTTATTACTTAAAGCTAGGAAATTTGATACATTTATTGATATTATAAGGGTAGGAGATCAAAAATTTTATGAAGATGACGTTAAATTGAAAGTCATTGTATCAGAAACTCATGGAGGCGTATTTTATTGTAATGATATTAAATTATTTCAAAACATCTTAGGATCGTTAATTCAAAATAAGACTGAGTTTAATGTAATTCAAACAGATGAAACAGAATATATCTTAGAGGAAGATAAAGTATTTTACGAAAGACTAGCTGTTGATTTAATCTCTTTAGATGCCGAAGAAGAAGAAAAATGTGATATATGTGAACAAGAATTATGTCCAATATGTGAAGCATATTCTGATGAAGTCCATAAATGTTTTAATTGTAATGCCAGATATCATTCCTGTTGCGCCGCAGAATACTCCATTGCTAATAATATAGGATTTAAGCATTTGTTTAGATGTGTTCAATGTGATACTCTTTTGAAGTTAGATGAGGAGTTTGTAAATTTAATTTACCAAGAGAATCATCCAGAAGAATTTGAAGAAATTTCTGAAGAAACTATGCTAATTGAAATTCCTTCTGAAGAAGAATATTCTGGAGTCGATGAAATTACAGATGATTATGATAAGGCATATAGTGAAGAAGAAATTGAATTAGAAGCAGTCCATGTTGAAAGTGAGGCACCATCATTAAAGAAGGTTCGTATAGGTGGATTTTTTGGGACAGAAATTACGATACCATCAAAAAATAATGATAAACCAAAAATAATTGATCCAATTCCTAATACCACGATTAATGTTGCTGAAAATTCTGATGATTCAACATTAACACAAAAAAAAATATCCATTACCTCTTTACGACCCCCTAAGAAAAAAACAATAAATCTCTGTAGAATTTGTGGCACTACTCTTAGAAATGCTATAATCTGCCCTAATTGTGGCGCAAAAGTAGATTAAATATTTTTTATTAAACTAACTAACTAATTAAACAGTTGATAACTCTTTAAAGATTGTATTCCACATTTCTTATTATTTAGTATATATTATTTTTCATATTAAATCTAAAGAAGATCTAAAAGAAGAATAAGATTGGTTTAAATGTTTATTAAGAATGAGCTAGAAATATACCAGAAAAATAGACCAAAATCAAAAGAACTTTGGCAAAAAGCTCTAAAGGCTCTGCCCGGAGGGATTTCACATAATATTCGCACTTTCGGTTTGGATCTAATAGGATCTTTTCCTCTATTTATTAATTCAGCTAATGGTCCATACTTAAGGGATATTGATGGAAATGAATACATTGATTGTTGGAATGGTCATTTTGCCATGATTTTGGGACATAATCCCCCAGAAATTCAACAAGCTTTAAAAAAGTATATAGAATATGGATGGCATTTTGGAACTAATACTGAGTATCAAGTTGAATTAGCAGAGACTATTATTAAGGGGAACATAGGTATTGAAAAGATGAGATTTTGTGTTAGTGGAACAGAAGCAACAATGTATGCATCAAGGTTAGCTCGGGCTTATACGAAAAGAAGGTTAATAGCTAAAGCAAAATTAGGATGGCATGGTGCGAACGATACCTTATATTATAATGTGGGAAGTTTAAAAAATGATCAAACCTCTCCAGGGCTTATTGATTCAGAAAAAGCAGGAATACTTACATTTGAAATTAATAACGAACAAACCTTCGACCTAATTAAAAAAAATAAGAACGATTTAGCTGCTATAATTTTAGAACCTATATTAGGAGGTGGAGGAGGTTTTCCTGTAGATGTAGATTTCCTAAAGAGATTAAGAGAAGAGACAGAGAAATACGGTATTCTACTCATATTTGATGAAGTCATTACGGGTTATCGATTTTTAAATGCTTTAATTCAAAATGAATTAAATATAATACCGGATTTAACTACAATGGGAAAAATTATAGGAGGGGGAATGCCTATAGGTGCTGTAGGTGGGCGAGAAGACATTATTGAACGTTCTAGCCCTCAAAAGGAAAATCAAGTATTAATAGGAGGTGGAACTTTTTCTGGTTATCCACTTAGTATGATAGCCGGATTAAAAACCTTAGAATTATTAGATAAATCTCAAAATGAATATATTCGAATAAATAGCGAAGGCGAAAAATTATTAAAAAATTTAAATCAATTCTTTAATGAGGAAAAATTACCTCTACTAGCAATAGGATATAAATCAATAATTATGCTTCATGTACTCTCAAAATGGATTGAAAAACCTTCAATCAAAGAAATTATTGAAAATACTGATAAAAAGCGCGAAGCTCTACTTCACTTAGCTCTCTTTAACCGCAATGTATCAGGTTTACACGGATTAGGATCCCTTTCAATGGCGCATAATCATGATCATATTGTGCAGATACAAAATGTAGTAGAAAAGATCGCACACCCTATTTCTCAATCTCAATTTGATTAATAAATTTTTATCTAAAAAATATAGAGAATGTTAAATGAATAACAAGTTTAATGTGATACAGGTTGGTTTAGGATCAATGGGAAAGATTATAGCCAAGCTCTTTCTCGAAAGAAAAAATATTAACCTTAAAGCTGTGATCGATATTGATCCTAAGCTTAAAGACATAAATTTAGGTAATTTACTAAATATTGAAAAAGGAAAAGATATTATTGTTGAGTCCGATTTAAAAACTGCTCTTTCTACGGGAAAAGTTGACGTTGTTTTTATCGCCACTGTATCTTTCTTAGAAAAAGTTGCTCCTTTAATTAAATTAGCAGTTAAATCAGGTAGCAATGTAATTTCGATCTGTGAGGAACTATCATATCCGTTTCAAAATTATCCTAAACTTTCTAAAGAATTGGATTTGCTAGCAAAATCTAATAATGTTACAATAGTTGGTACAGGAATAAATCCAGGATATCTTATGGATTTATTACCTATTGTTATCACTGCTCCTTGTCAAAAAGTAGAATCAATAAAAGTAACCAGAATGATGAATTCTGCTAAAAGGAGAGAATCTTTTCAACGTAAAATAGGAACCGGTTTAAATTTCGAAAAATTCAATGAAAAAATCAGTAAGAAAGAAATCACTGGTCATGTCGGTTTAACTCAATCAATAAATATGATCCTAGCTGCTCTGGGTATTAACTATGATGAAATAAATGAATTTCCTCCCAAACCAATAATAGCAGAAAAAGAATTTACTACAACTTATGGAGAGAAAGTACCAAAAGGCTATGTATGTGGTTTAGAAAGCAAAGCAATAGCTAAGAAAAATAACAGTGATATAATTAATTTAGATTTCATAGCTTATGCTGGTGATCATGAAGAATATGACAGTATCGAAATAGAGGGAAACCCACCCATCAATCAAAAAATAATCGGCGGGATTCATGGTGACTTCGGCACAGCAGCAATATCAGCAAATTTAATCCCTAAAGTAATTAATGCAACGTCAGGGTTATTGACTATGAAAGATCTTCCTGTTCCCTGCTATACCGAAAACATATGTAAAAAGTAGAATCTCTTATTTATAATGGGTAAATTTTTTTTCAATGCTACTTTAAAAAAATTATTTATAACAAAATATTTTGATCTTTTAAATGCCTGAAAGAGAAGAATTCTCAAGAATTAAAGAGCTCGAGAGTACTAATTTAGCTACGGATGAAATCAGAGATCAAGTAATTCAAACAAAAAAAGAAGTAGAAGAGGATAATAAAAAACTAGCTCAACAGTTAAATAGCAAATTTAAAAGCTTTAATATTAAATCATATGACATTGTTGGCGCTATAGGTGCAGGAAAAACTGCCATTTTAGAGAGAATAACTGAGAAATTAGGTTTAAACAATCGAATCTTAGTTATTTGTGGAGATATCACTACTAGAGTAGATGCTAATCGTATAGAACAACATCATGCAGAGACGATTCAAATTAATACTGGTCGAGAATGTGCATTAAACGCATACCATATTCACCAAATTATTAAAAATAAAGATTTAAAAGATTATGATCTAGTTTTTATCGAAAATGTCGGAAACTTAATATGTCCATCTGAGTTTATACTTGGGACAGATAAACGTATAGTAATTGTTTCGATCACAGAAGGAGAATGGGTTATTGAAAAACATCCAATGCTGTTTAAAATGTCGGATATTGCCGTTATTAATAAAATTGATCTATTAGAGAGATTAGGTACAAATCTAGGTAAAATGATTAATGATGCTAAAAAAATTAATCCTAGTATAGATGTAATTACTACTAGTGCTAAGAATGGAGATAATATTGATAAATCAATAGAATTGATGGGATTATAAAGAATTGGAGATAGATATTGAAGATGGAATCTATGAAAAAAAAAATAATGGAAATTGAAAAATTAATAGATAATCCTGAAAATATTAAAACTATTGATTTAAAAACATTATTTAATTCATCTTTATCAGAAATCAAAAATAGAATTGAAAGTTATATTGGTGATTATCCTACTTTTATTGAACCTGTTTTTTTAGAAGAGGATGTTAAAATTGGAGATGATGTCCTCTTAGGGCCAAATGTATATATAGGAACTAATTCAGAAATCGGAAATTACGTAGAAATTTCGAATTCGATTGTTTTTAAGAATGTTAAGATTGGAGAAAATCTAAAGCTTGAAAACTGCATTATTACCCAAAATAGTACATTAAACTTTAGAAATTCAAACTTATCAAATTATATCCTTATGGGTTATAGTGATTCTGAGGATGAAATTACGAAAGTTAAGTTTTAAACGATTTATTTATTTACACAATTTATTTAATCTATTTAATTGATACTTTCTCTTTGATATATCATAAGGTTTTGAGGGTTTTCTCTATTCTAATGGGAAAATTTTGGGTTATTTTAGCAGAAATGTTTTTCTACTCTAAGATACTTATACATTTAATTAATAAGTAATGTGTTTAAGAATATGAATGGTCCTGTTGAGCCTTTTAAAATTAAAATGATAGAACACGTAGGAATGCCAGATGAAAATAGAAGAAAACAAGCAATTCAAGAAGCAGGTTATAACACATTTTTATTAAAATCTGAAGATGTTTTCATTGACTTATTGACTGATTCTGGTACTTCTGCAATGTCAGATAATCAATGGGCAGGTCTAATGTTGGGAGATGAAGCATATGCTGGTGCACGTAATTTCTATCATTTGGAGAAATCAGTACAAAATGTCTTAGGTTTTAAATATGTTGTACCTACTCATCAAGGACGGGCTGCTGAACATTTAATGTACAGTTATCTGGTAAAACCAGAACAACTTGTACCTCGAAATATGTACTTTACTACTTCCAAAGTTCATGTTGAATTAGCTGGAGGGAAGATGGTTGATATTATTATTGACGAAGCACATGATCCAGAAAATGAGCACCCATTTAAAGGAAATGTTGACCTACAAAAATTACAAGCATTCATCAATGAGTATGGCGTTGATAAAATTGCGTTTGTTAATGTAGAAATGGATGTTAATATGGCTGGAGGGCAACCTATTTCCATGGAGAATTTAAGGAAATTAAGGGAATTTTGCGATGATTATAAATTAAGAATTATTTTTGATGCAACTCGTTCAAGTGAAAATGCTTATTTCATCCGTGAACACGAAAAAGGTTATGAAAGTACACCAATTATAGATATTCTCAGAGAAATGATGAGTTATTCCAATGGTTGTATTTATAGTTCCAAGAAAGATTGCTTAGTGAATATAGGTGGATTTCTAGCTACAAATGAGAAGGACATTTTCGAACATACCAGAAACATGGTTGTGGTTTATGAAGGTTTGCACACCTATGGGGGTCTCAGCGGGAGAGATCTGGAGGCTCTCTCACGTGGCCTGAAAGAGGGAGCTGAATATAATTATCTCAAATATCGTATAAGGCAAGTACGTTATTTGGGAGAGATGTTAATGGATGCTGGTGTACCTATTGTCAAACCTATTGGCGGTCATGCAGTTTTTCTTAACGCTTTAAAATTCTTACCACATCTTCAGAGGGAAGAATGGCCTGCTCAAACATTAGCTGCGGCTATATATGAGGATTCAGCAGTTCGAACCATGGAGCGAGGAGCTGTATCTAAGGGAAGGGATAAGGAGACCGGAGAAAACATTTTTCCATCATTAGAATTAGTACGATTGACAATTCCAAGGAGAGTTTACACAAATACACACATGGAATATGCAGCTGAATCTATAATCCGACTTTTTGAAAAAAGAGACATAATAAGGGGTTTGAAAATGGTTTATGAACCTAAATATTTAAGATTTTTTCAAGCCAGGTTTGAGAAAATATAGGTACTTTATAATATATGGACAATGTCTTTAGCATAGAAGAAATATTCCTTACAAACATGTAAAGACTTAAATATATATCTATTTTTTTGCACTTTAATCTGAAATCTAATTAATAAAGAGTAAAAGAAAACAATTAATTTATACTAGAGGTGGATAAAAAATGTTATTTATTTCATACTGGGAGCTTAATCCGGATTTAGATCCTACTGAAATAGCTGAAGTGGCTCAAGAGTTAATTAGCAAAAAAGTATATCCCGCAAAAGGAATTAATGATATCGTTTTTCATGTAAGTACCTCAGATTATTGGGGGATTAGTCTTACTGAAGCTGAGAGTGAAGAGGCAATGGTTAGAAGTACTAATATGTGGAGAATTGCACGACCTGGCGTGATCAAATTTGTAAAAACTTCCCCCGCTATGGAAGTTGCGAAAGCTCTCCCAATTTTAATGAAACTAAAAAAGGAAGTAAAAGGATAATATCAAAAAAACTTCCTGAAGCTTTATTTCAGGATTTAAAAGTAAATTATTAATCAACAAAATAAAATCTTACTTTTTTTCTTTATTTATTATGCAATAATCATATCAATAGGAAAGAATATCGCAATAGAGAGAATTGCCGCTGCAGGAAAAGTTATTAACCATATTAAAATAATTTTCCATAAACCTTTGCTTGTTGGTGCTCTTCTAGCCTTTGCTAAACCTACCAACGATGCCACCAACATATGTGAACCGGATAATGGGATTCCTAATAAGGTTCCAAAGAACAATATGACTGCGGTTGGAATTTCACTTGCAAAAGCAGTGCTTGGGTGGAGTTCTGTGATAGTTCCGACATTTTTTATTACACCTCTTCCTAAAATCACAATTCCACTTGCTAGACTCAGTCCAGTAATTATTAATAGGATTGTAATATCTATTCCTGCTCCAGCGCCCACCACAATACCAACTGCGTTTGAACAGTCATTCCCGGCTCTTGAAAAAGCAGTCCAACAGATAACACCTAATAGAATATAAGAGAAATATTTTTCTGTTTTTTCAAAACTTCTAAAACCTGAGAGCCGATTAATAATCACCTTGTGAATTGCTTTATACGCAAAATAAGTAACAATATAGCCAATAATTGGTGATAATATCCACCAAATCCCCATCTCCAAAATAGTAAACCAATTTATTCCAGTCACTCCCTTCAATAAAAGTCCCACTCCAATAATTGAACCAATTGTTGCGTGGGTGGTAGAAATTGGCAAACCTAATGCGGAAGAAACGATTAACCAAATAGCTGTAGAAATTAATATTGTTAAAACAATTGAAGTTGTAACCCCAATAGATAATAGATTATTCCCTACAGTTTCACTTACACCTTCTCCTAATATTAAAGCGCCCAAAATAGCGAAAACACTTGCGAGAATAAGTAATTCTTTCATTTTTAATGTTTTTGAACCATATAGAGTAGCCATAGTTTCATCGTTAGCACCTATTCCAAAACTAATAATTATTGAAATAACCAAAAAAATAGCAATGATATATATTAGTTCCATATTTTATCTACCATCTATTGATTATCTTGTTGGATATTTTATTATTAATCCTCTTAAATAATCTGAAGTCTCTTCAGCCCAAGAAGCAATTTCATAGACATATGTAACAAGTTTAGAAGTTAGGTAAATCTTAGTAGGATCATCTTTTTTCTTAAACAAAAGATCTAATAATTCAAATTTTGCTTTACGAGCTTCTCTTCTAATTGATTCTATATCAAATGTCGCTTTATAGGCTCCATCAAAATCCGTCTCAATTAATGTAGCACAATTTATCAATTCTTTAACCGTTCTATAACAAGAATCACATAATGCTTTATAAATTTCTTTAACATCCTCATAAAGCTTGAATGGATAAACTTGGAGAAAACGAGCAAAAAATTCTGCTTTATCATTAACTTGATCAACCATCATAAGAATTTTATATCTATCTTCTACTAAAAACGGAAGTGCTCTTTTATCTTTAAATAGGACTTGAACATATCTCTCCTTAATACGGTCACATTTTTTTTCTGATTGGATTACTTTCTCAAGATCATTCTTATTTAATTTATCATTAATAAATTGACTAGTTGCATTATGGAGCGTTTCAATACCAGCTATTGTTTCTGTTAAAAATTCTTTATTAATTTCCATCAATTCATTTTTCTTTCCTTTCAATAATTTCATTTTAATCACAAATTTATATTTTTAGACTTTATTTAATGGATTAAGAAGATGATGTATTATTTTATTTATTTTTTATTCTTTAAAAGGCTTATATCTTTTAGACATTCTATAGCTATTAACAATAAAAGTAAGCCTTTTTATAAAATCATCATTCATTTGAAATAATTTATTTCGAATTTAGAAATATGATCTTTTGCCAGCTATTAAAATTAGTTTGAAAGATATTATTTTTGATCCTAAAGTCCAGACTTACTGTAATAATCCAGGATTCAGATGTCCAAATTATAGCCATTCATGGGCATGTCCTCCTGAGGCTCCCTACATGGAAAAAGAAATCTCTCAATTCGATAGATTCTTCTTGATATATTATAAATTCAATCTTAAAACCTATATACAGGAGATGAAATCGAAAAATCCGCAAAAGAGCGAAGATTTTATAAGGAAATCATTCTATCGTAAGGAAATTATTCGAGATAAATTAGAAATAGAGATATGGAATTTTTTAGATGATTATGAAATTTTTTACGATAATAAATTAATTTTATGGGACGGTTATTGTAGAGTTTGTTATAGTGAAAATAAAAAATGCGCCTATGATCAAAATAATCCCTGCCGGTATCCAAATAAGATAAGATATTCAATGGAAGCTGTTGGAATAGATGTTGATAAAACAGTGAAAAACATAAATATTAAAATGGAATGGCCTCCTGTTAATTATGCTTATAGATTTGGTTTAATTTGCTTCAAATAGAGGTGAATCTATTTATTACACAGCACATTCATATCCGTCTATTAGAAGAAACTGATCGGAAATGGGTTTCCCAACTTATTAAAGAAGAATGGTCATCAAGTAGAATAGTCACTCGCGGAAGATCTTATAATATAGAAAATCTTCCCGGCTTTATTGCAGTTTATAAGAATGAAAAAGTAGGCCTTCTAACATATAATATTGAAAATAAGGAATGTGAAATTATAACAATAAATAGTTTAATTGAAAATATAGGAATAGGAACATGCTTAGTAAGGTCATTAGAGTCATTTATGCAATCGAAAAAGGTTAAACGAATATGGGTAATTACTACTAATGATAATCTCGATGCTCTACGCTTTTATCAAAAGAAAGGATTCCGAATTAAAGCAATATATATTGATACTATTAAGGAATCAAGAGTATTAAAACCTGAAATCCCAAACCTAGGTTTTTATGATATTGAAATTAGAGATGAGATTGAATTAGAAAAAAAATTAAAGTGTTAATTATAAGATTGAATTTAAAATATTTCTTTTTCTAAAACGATGGTATCATTTCTATTTGGTCCAATAGAAATCATTGCGATGTCTGTTCTTAATTCTTCTTGAATGGCTTGAATATAGATTTTCATTGTCTCGGGTAGTGCATCATACCCTTTTTTTGCCAACCCTGACCATACTTCAGGGGAAAGTTCATTCCATCCATTAAATTCTTTATAAATTGGTTTACATTTTTCAATAATCTCATGTTGAATAGGCCAACTCTCAAGAATTTTTCCATTTAATTCATACGCAGTGCAAATTTTTATCGGATTAATACCTTGTAAAGCATCCAATAATGTTATTATAATCCTATCAATTCCATTTATGATTAAACCATATTTGATGCTAAATAGGTCAAGCCATCCTACTCTTCTTGGTCTTCCCGTAACCGTTCCATATTCATGCCCTTGTTCTCTAATTTTTTCTGCAATTTCATTATATAATTCAGTAGGAACATTACCCTCCCCCACTCTCGATGTATATGCCTTTATAATACCATATAATTTCCCGATCTTTTTAGGTGGAATTCCTGTCCCAGCACATATTCCTAAAGCGTTAGCATTAGATGAGGTTCCAAAAGGGTACATTCCATGGTCTATGTCTAATAAACTGCCTTGAGCACCTTCAAAAACAACTTTCTTGCCCGCATCTATAGCTTTATTCAAATAAAATGCTGTGTCAATTACATACGGTTTTAATTTTTCACCATAAGCTTTATATTCTTCATAAATTTTAGAAAGATCCATATTCCAGTCTGGCTTATACACGTTAATTAATGTCTTTTTAATTTTGAATAATCTCTCTAGTTTTATTTTTAGAATTTCAGGGTATATTAAATCAAAAATCCTTATACCCCATCGAGCTGCTTTATCGGAGTATGTAGGGCCAATCCCTCTTTTTGTAGTTCCAGCACTATATTCACCCTTGATTTTTTCTTCTAAGTCATCTAATATTCGATGAAATGGGAATATAACATGAGCAGTTGAGCTTAACTTAAGGTTAACTTTTTTATTTAAGTTTTTTAAATTTTCGATTTCTTCAAGAAGAACCTTCGGATCAACGACACATCCATTTCCAATAATTACTTCTTTTTCTAATGGAGCCCCAGAGGGTATTAACTTGAATTTATATTTAATTCCATCGGCATTAATCGTATGTCCTGCATTATTTCCGCCATTGAATCTTACTACAATATCAGATTGTTGGGCTAAGAAGTCAACAAACTTACCTTTTCCTTCATATAGGGTTAAGTGCTCTTTGCATCGTTAATCTCCCCAACTTAGCCCAATTACAGCAAGAGTGTTTACTTTATTACTCATATCTCAAAATTAGATCCATTTGAATTAAATTTAATATCATTTATGTGTTCCAAAGTGGATTATTCATTAAGATTTAAAAAGTTTTTAGTCCTTAGGTTAACAATACAATAATTTTTAAATAATAATTTACTTGAAATTTATAGAAAAAATGCTTGAGAGAACTATTCTTTTTGATCTATTTCATAATGAAATGCTAGATATTAATGAAAACGACTTCTCTGATTTTTTAAATCTTCTTAAACGTTTTAAATTGAAGATAAAAAAAAATGAGAATAAAAATCTAACAAGTAAATTGCTTGAAAACGTTGACATTTTAGTTATTGGAAATCCAATTGATGATTATTTTTCGAATATAGAAATAATAGATATCTGTAATTATGTCAGAATTGGAGGCAGCTTATTATTGATTAGTGAATATGGTGCCGATTATCTTCAAAAAACAAATTTGAATGATCTCTCTGGAACAAACTTCGGGATTTTTTTTGAAAAAAATCTTGTTAAAGAATTAAATTCCAATAATCAAAATAGCTCGAGTATTACCCACGTACAAAATTTCCAAGAGAATGAAGTTTCGAATAATTTAAGAGAAATAGTTATTGGAGGTGCTTGTTCTTTATTTTTAAATAAGAATAGTAAACCATTAATACTATCAAATAAAGAAAATGTATGGTCGGAGATATTTAAGAGTTCAAAGGAGCAATGGGTTAAAGATAAAGAACAGCAACAAATTCTAGCAGCATATACAGAATTTGGTCAAGGAAAAATTATCGCTATTGGTGATATTGACATATTTACTAATGACATTAACATTGGAATAAACGCAATGGATAATCATCTTTTTCTACAAAACTGTTTGGAGTGGTTATTGAAACCCGTTGAAAAATCTAATGTTTTCTCATTTACATTGAATCAACTAGGAACTATTCAAAATGAAATAAAGGAATTAAATAATACAATTAATAATATGATAGAAACTATGACAATTCTTGAAAAGAGGATTAGCATTCTAGAAGAGGGTTCTAGCAAGGATGATTCTGACAAAAAAATATAATAAACTTTTATAATAAAAATCTAAAATAAAATCAATTCACTATTGTTTTCTTAATTTCAAAATGAAATTGGGATATAATATAAATTTTATTTAATTATAGTTCTTTAACTTTTTCTACTTTAGGAATAAAATATAAACTGATTCAATTATGAATGAGAACTATTATGACGAAATTTTCTCTCTTTTCGAAGAAATATCAAATGGATTCAAACGAAAAAATCAATATTTTGATATTCTCTACGATTGTATATCTTCTGTTCACATTACAAAATCACCTTCTGCAGAGGATATTTCTTTAAATAATAAAACTTCGGGTATTGTCGCCCGAACTTTTTTAGGTATGTGGAAAGAAATAGCATCTAATAACCTTTCCGATATAAAAAAAATACAAGAATTGATACCAAAAGTTTCAAATATGGGAAAAGAAATCGCAGAATTTGAGGGTTGGACATTGAATGAAGAAATCATACCTAAAATAGACTCTTCTAAAATACCAATTGATAAAAAATTAGAGAAGATCAGAGAAATATTTGAATATATACAAAAATTTGATAATAGAATTGTTAAAACAGAAGTAAGATATATTGAATTTCAAATAGAACGAATTTTTTCTAACAATGAAGGATGTCTCCTAAGGCAAGTGATTCCCAGGATAAAACTTTATATTATTCCTATTGCAAGAGAGGGTGCTGTGATAGACTACGATTATTATATTAAAAGTGGTGAAATTGGATTTGAAATTTTTGATGAAATTACTACTGACAAACTAGACATGATTGCTCAAAATTCATTAGATATGTTAAAAGCAATAGCTCCACCTACTGGCAGATCAACCGTTATTCTAGATCCAAGTCTTACTGGTCTAATTGCTCATGAAAGTTTTGGACACGGACTTGAAGCTGATCAAGTACTAAGGGATAGAAGTTATTTAAAACAACATTTTAATAAAAAAGTTGCTTCAGACATTTGTAATATTTATGATACCCCTTCCTTAAGTGGTCCTATTGGCTCATATTTTTTCGATGACGAGGGTATTCGAGCAGGGAAAAATCTTCTGGTAGAAAACGGCATCTTAAAAAATTTTATTTATGATAGAACATCTGCCTCTGAATTTAATTTTCTCCCTCAAGGAAATGGGCGGAGAGAAAGTTTTGCTCATCCGATAAATGTACGTATGTCAAACACCTACTTTGAACCGGGAGACCATGAGCTAGATGAGATGATATCAGAAATTCAAAATGGCGTAATGTTAACGCACGCAAATTTTGGTATGGAAGATCCTATAGGTGGTGGAATGCAAATAACTTCAAAAAAAGGCTACTTAATAGAAAATGGAGAAAAAACTAAACTAATGAGATCAGTTGCTTTAAGTGGTTCTGTTTTAGAATTGTTGCAAAATATTGATGCGATAAGCCATGATACACTAAAATTAGATGGTAGTACCTGTGGAAAAGGTAACGAGGATCTTATTCCAGTAAGTTCTGGTGGAAGTTATATTAGAGTAAATAATGCATTATTAAGCCAAGGGTGAATAAAAAAATGTCCAAAACGAAATTAGATATCATAGAAAATAGATTAAAAGCAAAAAATATCTCTCAATACGAAATTTTCCTAATAGAAAGGAAAATTTTTGAAACCATTTTTCTAAAAAAGAAAGCCGAAAATGAAAGAGAAATCGAAAATTCAGAATATTTCCTAAGAATTTTAAATCAAAGCGAAAATAAAACAGGGATCGGTATTATTAAAGGCAATTCTATGAATCTTCAAAATATTGATAATACTATTGAAAATTGTTTAAGAGCATCAAAAACTAATGCCTCTCCTAAATATTATCTCCCTAAAAAAAAATCAATTCCAAAAATTTCAATGGTTGATAAAAAAGTATTAAATGATCCCCAGGGAATTAAAAATGATTTATATGAGGAATTGTTAAGCACAATAAATCAACAAAAAAATGTTCTTCCCACTTTTGGGCGATTCAGAATTCATGCTCATAATATATTCCTAAGAAATAGTAATCAACTTAATCTTGAGACATCAAAAACTTTTTTCTTTTGTGAATTATCCTTAAAAGCTGAAAAAAAAAATAAATTAGCTGAATACTGGACTTCTGATTATTTTAAAGAGAGGAAGCATTTAAACTTTGAAAGCAGAATCAAGAAATGGGCTGATCTAGCCGTAGATAATTTGACAGCAGAATTACCAAAACATAATCCTAAAGCAGTTATAATATTTCCTCCTCATGTGTTAAAAATTGCTATAAATTCGGTAATAGGTTTTCATACATTAGGATTTGCCCATTTTGAAGGAGTATCTGCGTTTAATCTAGAAAATAAAGTTGCATCAGGTATATTTTCATTGGAAGATAATGGATTATTAGAAGGTGGGCTAAATACCTGCCCTTGGGATGGAGAAGGTAATCCCCATCAAAAAACTGAATTAATCTCTCAAGGGATTTTTAAAAATCGATTATATGATCAAAAATATGCTCTATTAGAAAATGCTGTATCAACTGGCAATGGTATCAGAAATGATGATGGTTCGGTTATTAATAGTATAAGTAATTTTTCTATTCTACCTGGTGAAATTTCAAAAAATGAGATGATTTCAAATATAGATGAGGGATACTATATTGAGAAATTTTCATGGCTACACCCAGATCCCATATCAGGATATTTTGGCGCAGAAATAAGAAATGGATATTATATTCAGAATGGTGAATTTAAAAATCCAATAAAACTCGGAAATGTTAGTGGAAATGTTTTACAAATGATAAATAATTGTTTATATATTTCTAAAGAACGTGAGTTTGCAGAAAATTCGCTTTTTCCATATATCGCGTTTGAAAATTTACATATATCTTCTTAAAAGTGTTAAGAATTTTTTTCTTATTTAAAAGATTCTATAAAATTATTTCTTATCTCTTATCTTCAATTTTAACTTGTATTAAGTTATAATTTCTAGTTCCTAAGCCAATTTCTTCAGCAACTTTTAGTTGTGTTTCCCAATTCATCAATTTTTTTCCGTTTAAATTAAAATCTAGCTCTCCAGAATGAGGATCAAATCTGGGTATATAAGAAAACCAATCATTACCATTATTCTTTAAAGTTTTAATATCACTAAGCACTGAATTTGGATTAATACTAGATTTATGTGCCAAATCAATACAAGCTTGATCAATAGCTACAGGATCACGAGAAGAGAGCACTCCTATATCTGGAATGAATGGAACATCGGAAGATCCACAATCACATTGCCAAGTAATATCAATAGCATAATTTATGTAAAAAATCTTATCTTTACCAAAATAATCAACTACACCCTTCGCATTATCTACAAATCTATATATAAAATCTTCTGTTGTAGTTGATCCTGTATCAATTACACCTTTATCACATATAGATTTGCACATATAGCAATAGCGGCATTTATTCCAATTCTTTTTAAGAGTTTTATCGATTTCTTTGCTTAAAGCGCCAGTTGGACAGACTTTTATACATTTATCACAATCTTCAGTACATTTACTTAAGTCATAATCAAACATAGTACCTAAATGAGCACGAATTTTTTGACCTTTCGCCACACACCCAATACCTAAGTTTTTCAAAGCACCTCCAAAACCAGCACCCAGATGTCCTTTAAAATGAGTTGCTAATACCATATAATCGAACTCTCTTAAACGTCCTGCTACAAAAACCTCTTTAATTAAATTTCCATCAATTGGCTGTACGTTAAAATCAATTCCATATGACCCATCTAACATCAATATTGGAGCTCCCATGGTTTCTTGCGTAAATCCATGCATTAATGCAACTTGTAAATATTCTTCTTCATTTGCTCGACCACTATATTCAGTATGAACTCCAGAAATACTTTCAGGTAATCCCCACCCACAAGATTCTGCAACTGAAGGAACTCCACCAAAATCTTTGATAAAATCACATAAAAATCGAATATATGAAGGTCTAAGATATCTTGTATTTTCTAATGCACCAAAATGAGTTTTAATAACTACTTTATCGTTTTTCTTTAGGTTTTCCTTGATTCCAAGTTTTTCCAATGCTAAAGGACCTTTTATTTTGCTCATACTTTCTTTATATGTTTTAGAACGTGCTGTGAAAAAGTAAACGTCTGATTTCATTACTATTCACTTTCTATTAGTATTTACTTTAAATTTTTGTCTCAAAATATTTTATTTAAATTAAATTTAGCTTTTATTAGATATATAAATGATAAAATAAAATTGGCCTTCCAAGTAATTAAACAATTAAAAAATCATATTTTCTTTTTGATACAAAAAAATTTTTTTCCTTTCAATTGGAGAGATAAATTATTTTTAAATTAATCTCCCATTAACTTTAAATAATTATGTGTCATATTTTGTACACAAAAGAGAGATCTTTTATAACAAATCAAATGAAATTTAGTAGTAGTTATAAAAAATATTTAAATAAGAGAAAATAAGGGTGAGATCAATTTCTATAAATAAAAAAAATCATACGAAAAAAATTTATGAAAAAATGAAAGAAACTAGAAAATCTGGTTCTTTAGAAGAAAATCTTAAAATTATTTGTGATGATAAAAAAATTACAAAACTTGGATTTACTAAAGAATTCCTCAGAGAGAAATTAATAGACTTTAAAAATGAAACAGTTAAAAATGCTGTATGGGACGGAAGAGTTACAAAAACATTTCGCCAATATTTGGTAGGTCAAAAAATATATAAACGTTCAAAAAAAAGAATTTCTTTTTATATTTCTGAACAAAGAAAGAAGAATTGGCAGGATTTTATAAAAAACAATGAACTTTTTACGTCCCTTTCAAAATTAATCAGAGATGGTGTTGACTATTATATACAGCATCATCTAAATTCATCCTTTATCGAATCTAATATGATTGATAAAAATTACTCCGATATTTCATTTATATTGAAAGAACCTCTTACTGCAATTAAAGGATTCTCAGAATTACTATTAAAAGAATTTAATGAAGAATTAAGTAAGCAAGCAGTAGGTACTATAGAAAATATTTATGAACAGTGCCTTGTACTTGAATCTAAAATTTTAAGTAGTCAAAAAGGCCAAAAATTTGATGTTTTATTGATTGAGGATGGTCCCTCAACTCTGCGTTTAATCGAAGAGATTTTTAAAATAAGAGATTGTTCATTTAAAATAGCAACAACAGGTCTAAGAGGATTAAATGAATTGAAAAAATCAATACCTAAATTAGTATTATTAGATATAATTTTACCTGATATTGAAGGTTATGAAGTATGTAAGCAGATTAAAGCAAATAATAACTTAAAACACATACCTGTTTTCTATTTAACTGCCATACCTGATGAGATAGTAAGGAGTAAGATCGAAGAAACGGGTGCAGATGGATATATCTTAAAACCATTTGATTTATCAGCCATTACAGAATTATTAGATACTATAGTATGATTTATCATTATAAAATCCAAATTCTCATTTAATGCTTTTTCTACGAAATGAACTTTAATGTCTATTTGAATATAAATTTAGCTTTCATAGAATAATTATTTTAACGGTGAATAATTCTATAAATATATAAAAGGTTAAAATAAAATTGGAAGGATCTTTCGAGATATGAGTAACTGCCCAGAGTGCGGGGGAAAAATGAAATATCAACCTGATATTAAACATTTAGTATGTCAATCTTGCGGATTATCTCTCACACGTGGAGAACTTGAGGGATACTGGCAAAAAGTAAGGAGTGAGAGAGTAGCTGAAGCAGATGAGGTTGATAGAGCTAAAAGCCGCCGTAAAGAATGGTTAGATTGGTATTCTCAATCCAAAAAGGAAAAAGAAAATTATTGAGTAAAATCATAATATAATCAATAGTTATTTCTAAGTTGATTTTCTTCTTATATTGAAATATGAAACTTTTTATAGATTTTTAACATATTAACAATTAATTTTACATTTTAAGTAAAAGTTTAAGTAGGAAGTTAGAATAGTTGAATTTTTGATGAATGAGATAATTATATTTAACTATATCATGTTAATTTTCAGTATTGTTGGTTTAGCGATGTTTATTCTTTTATTCTTTGTTCCTGCTCCATATGGGCAACATATTAGTGAAAAATGGGGGCCAACTATTAATAATAAACTTGGATGGTTTATTATGGAGATACCCACAGTTATAATTTATTTGATTTTTTATCTTATTGGAGGTAGAAAAACAGATATTATGTCAATTATATTCCTTAGTATCTGGATGTTGCATTATTGTCAAAGAACGTTTATATTCCCTTTTTTAATACGGGCTAAACAACCTATACCAATAACAATAATTAGTTTTGGTCTAATGTTCAATGGAATTAATACATATTTACAAGCAAGATGGATATATACATTTTCACTTCCTTACCCATCAAATTGGATTATCAGCCCGTTTTTTATAGTTGGAGTGGTTATATTTTTCGGTGGTTTTATAATAAATCTTCATTCTGATAGAATTATACGCAATTTGCGTAAACCCGGAGAGACTGATTATAAAATTCCTTATGGAGGCATGTTTAAATTTGTGAGTTGTCCAAGTTATCTTGGTGAAATAACTGAATGGGCAGGATGGGCTGTATTAACATGGTCTTTGCCTGGACTTGTTTTTGTTTTATGGACTTTTTTTAACTTGGGTCCAAGAGCACGATCTCATCACAAGTGGTATCTTAAAACTTTCCCTGATTATCCCAAAAATAGAAAAGCATTAATTCCCTATATATATTAAATCGTAAATTAAAAATGAATGAAGCTAATGTAAATTCTGGTAAAAGAGTTAAAGGATTTATTTATATTTCTATCGTCTATATCATTGCCTTATTTATTTCTTTAATAGTTGGTATTTTACTTAACTCCCTACACCCTATTCTCATAATTTTACTAGCTGATATCTCAGCAACCCTTTTTATATTCGCTATAGGTAATATTTTTAAAAATGCAAGTTTCTATGATCCTTATTGGAGTGTAGCTCCTGCAGTAATTGCTATATATTTACTATTTAATTCTCTTTCTAAGAATATTTATTTCCTACATCAAATAATTCCTCTTTTACTTGTTTTAATCTGGTCTATTAGATTGACTTATAATTGGGCGAGATTGTGGCAAGGACTAAATCATGAAGATTGGCGGTATGCTAATTTAAGAGTTGAAAAGGGTAAATCCTTTTGGTTAGTAAATTTAATAGGAATCCATTTAATGCCGACAATTCTCGTATTTTTAGGATGCCTATCGTTATATCCAGTTTTTACAATAAGAAGAAGTTCCTTCAGTTATCTTGACATCATTGCACTTTCTACAACTTTATTCGCGATTATTATAGAAACTGTTTCTGATCAACAATTATATCATTTTATAAAAAATCGAGAAGGATCTACTGAAATCATCAATAAAGGATTATGGAAATATTCGAGACATCCCAATTATTTCGGAGAAATCTTATTTTGGTGGGGTTTATATTTATTTGCTCTCGCAACTGAATTATTTTTTTGGTGGGTGATTATTGGACCTCTCTTCATTACAATCTTATTTTATGTATTAAGTATTCCTATGATGGAAGAGAGAAATTTAAGTAGGAAACCAAATTATTCGGAATATAAAGAGAGAGTTTCAAAATTAATACCATGGTTTCCTAAAAAAAAAGTCAATAACTAGCTTTCCTCTTTTTTTTTATATTTCTTATAATATTCGGACTTTCTTATGAAAATCTTTCTTAAAAACCACCTCAAAAGTGGTGTTAAATATCTCTTAAAACCTATCCACTTTTTTACTTCTTCATAAAAATCTTGTAATGTCAAATTCCTAAATGTGAATAATTCTTGGACTCCATCATCAAAATAAAAGCCACAATGGTATCCATCTGTAGAAAAGGCTTCTATTGGCATAAAACCCCTTCCCAAGCCTAAGATTTCATAAAGATCATCTAAATGATCGCCGTATCTAATTCTACAATTCTCACCACCTCCGAGATTAAAGATCTTACCCCAGATATTTCCTCTTTCTACCGCGTTCACTAAAGCTTTACCAATATCGCTAGTTAAAATCATTTCTATACTTGTATCTAGCGGCATTCGAAACATTTCAGGATGAAATTTAAGAACTGCTGGTGAAGCACAATAAGCTAACCTAAAAATACAATAATCTAATCCTGAATTCCTAATTAATTTTTCAGCTTCAACTTTTGATTCTGCATAGTAATCCCCTTTAGTAGGTCTAATCTGATCTGTTACTTTAATTATTGGGTGCTTAACTCTATCTCCATAAACAGCTACGGAGGAAGTATATATAATTTTTGGTTTAATTTGCTGTTTTTGCATAGCATTTATAATATTTTGCGTACCATCCACATTAACTGCTTGAGTAATTTCTGGACTGCTTTCTTTAGAAACGGGAATAATTCCTGCAATATGTAAAATAATATCTTGATTGATAACAGCTTTTTCTACCTCAATGTGATTCCGCAAATCTCCCCAAATGATACTTAAATCCTCTCTATAACTTTTAAACAATTTTTTATTTTTTTTTGATCCTCTGAGAAAAAGAGTAATATTGAATTTATCTTTTCTTGCATAAAATTCATGAAAAACTTTTATGCCTACACTCCCCGAAGCTCCAGTAATTAAAATATTCTTCATTGACATTAGCCTGTTGACTGCTAAAAGTTATTTCTACTATAATTTCAAAAGAGATTAGTTTATGTTCCGAATTTTTTATTAAAAATATCTATTAAAAACTCTTCCAATTTTGGCGCAGGAATGTCTAGTAGTGTGATTTCTAGGTGTCTTCCTCGTTCTGCTTCTTCAATTCTAACTGTTTTAGATGCAATTACACTCATTTCGTTCAATTGTCTAACATATTTCCTAAAACTCATTTTAACGTGAGGTTCTACTGAATATGTTTCACATATTGTTTGATATTGTTCATATGCATCATCAACAATAGTAAAAGGGTTATCCGTATTCATTAAGGATCTTGTAATGCCATATAATGCTAAAAGTTCCTGTTCATTTAATTGATCTATAATTTCACCTCTAAAAGTGGGATAAACCTCATTTGATGCCTCCCTAATCCCATCAGGAGTTATTCTATCTAATCCTTCTTTATCAGAGTGTAAACCACTTTTTCGTAAAATTTCAATTCCATGGCGCATATTTTTGTGTTCTGTCACGATTTGACTTACCATATTTAAAATTTCATCATTAATTACATTCTCCTTAAACGCTAATTCACTTCTATATTGTAATATTTGCTTAGATTCATCAAAATTATATGGATTAAACTTAATTTTATCATTTATGCGACTTAATATTCTTTCTGTCTCAACTCTCATCCAATCCCTAATACGGGAAACTAATAATATTGAAAGCTTCGCATTTTGATGTCCAAAAGTTTCTGCTATTTCTAAAAAAGCCAGTATCTCATCTGATTTTAATAAATGTATTTCATCAATAATTAGTAGCATATATCCTTTTTCTCTGACTAATTTTGTCAAAATCAGCTTTATTGCTTCATCGTCTGAGAAACCTCTGCCGCTTCCGTGTGTATATTTAGCCAAAAGCTCCCTAATTATCTTACTTTTCGATCTAAAATTAATGCAGTTATAATACTCCACAAAAAAATTTACATCTTTTTCTATAGCGATATTTCTAAAATTTTTACCGAAGTATTTGGCAGTAACAGTTTTACCCACTCCAGGTTTTCCTAAAATTAGACAATTGACAGATGGTTGTTTTTCTTCATCTACAATTCTTCTGAAATTAAAGATGAGATCCTTTATTGCTTTATCACGACAATATAACTTTTCTGGAACAAAAGTTAAATCAAGGGAACCGAAGTTCCGAAAAACAGATTTTTTCCCAAATTGTTTTCTAAACTCATCCTCGTCCATGATAATCTATGGTATTGTAATTTTAAATATGATCTTATAAGTAAATATAGTTCAATTTAAGTTTAAACTTTCTTATACTTAAGAATTTGTATTAAAAGTTATTAGATTAATAAAATAAGCCTATTTTAAATTTTTTTAGTTTCAAAGTAATTTTAAAATTTATTTGAATTATTTAGAGGGTGCATTGATGAATAAGATTGCTTTAATTTTGTAATATCATTTTTAGCATATATTCTAGTTGTATTTGGAGAACTGTGGCCTAAAATGTCTTGTAATTCACTAATATCCATTCCAGATCGTCGTAGGTGTGTTGCTCCTGTATGTCTAAATACATGAGGTGTAATAATCTTTGAATCTGGAAACCCACATCTTTCCTTTATAATTTTAATATCTGCTTGTACGACACGAGGACTTAATTTTTTACCCCATGTATTTACCAATAAATAATCCTCATGATCATAGGAAATGCGATTTCTAAGATGCTCGTTAAAAATTTCTAATGTTGTTTTATCTACAGGGACAATTCTTTCTTTATTTCCTTTACCACATAATCTCAAATAACCTTTTTCAAAGTCAATATCTTTTACTTGTATATTACAAAGTTCACTGACTCTAGCCATTGTTGAGTAAAGAAGCCTTACAATTAAGTAGTATCTCTGACTTTTTTTTGAGTTAAACAATTTTCTGTCTTTTAATTTATTGAAAATAACCTCAATATCTGAAACTTTAAGAAATTTTGGCAGACTCTCTTCAAGTTTTATTTTCGGTGACTTAATGGTACTCATAGGATTTTTTTCAAGAAATTCATTTAGAGTTAAAAATTTAAAATATGATCGTAGGGATGCTATTTTTCTTCCAATTCCTTTTTTAGAATACCCCATATCTTTTACTTTTTTTAAAAATAATCTAATTCTCTGACGTAATACTGGTGAATTGATCTCTATATCCCCTACTAAATTGATGAATTTTTCAAGGTCATATCTATACGCTTTAATTGTAGATCGGGCACAACCTTCTTCCACTTCTTTTGAAACTAAAAAATCACTAATGAAATCAGAAAATTTGTAATCTACCATAGTAACTACAATATGATCGGGATATTACATAATATGAAGTAATATGTAGATGATATTGCATTTTAGTAAATCATTGTATTTAAAAAAAAAATCTTACTCCTCTATTAAGTTTAAAAATTAATTATCACTTATATGAAGTTAAATTAAATACCAATTAAATACCAATAGCAATAAAGTTTGATTTACTCTTTTTGTAATTGGCGTAAATATTTAGTAGCATTAATACCTGCTCGAGCGCCTTCTGCTGCAGCAAAAACTACTTGATATAAACCTCCAGTGACATCACCAGCAGCAAATACGCCTTCAATGTTAGTTTGTTGATTTTCATCAACTTTTACGTTTTTCTTTTCATCTAACTCAATTCCAGCTTTTTTAAAAATAGAATTGGAGGGGACGTGTGATAATATAAATAAACAATCTAATTCATACTCTTGGATATCTTCCTCATCAAGTTCTTCTTTATCGCTCGGTTTACAAATTATTTTTTGGATTATACCATCCGAGTCCGAGATAGCTTCAATAATCTCGGTATTATCAATGATCTCAATTCCTTTTTCTTTTACTTCCTGAATTTTAGCAGGTAACTCATTAATATTTACATTAGTTACAACATGAACTTTACATCCCATTTGATCTAATATTAATGCATCCTCAAGCAATTCTTCATCTGCACCGTATAAGTAAACACTTTTATCCCTGTATAATGGTCCATCACACAAAGCACAATAAGATACACCAAAACCAATCAAAGAACTTTCTCCTTTAATAATTTCTTTTCTTTTACCTGTTCCAGTAGCAACTATTACTACATCTGAAGTGATGTTAGCCGTTCTAGTCGATATCATATTGGTTCCCATTCCTATCATCAATGAAATAACATCTCCTTCTATAATTCTGATATTATCAAAACTTTCAGCATGAGCTCTGAATTTTTTCAATAAACTTATTCCTTCAATATGGGGTTCTCCTAACCAATTTTGGATTTCTTTTGTCCTAGCTAATGCTGAGTGTTCTTTTCCATCTAAAATAATAGTATTTCTGTTTGCTCTACCGCAATATACCCCAGCGCATAATCCTGCTGGACCCGCTCCGATTATTAATACTTCACAATTATATTCTTCCATCAGAAATAACCTTACATCTGTCTTATATTAATAATGATTTATAGGCTTTCTTAAATTTTTTTAGTTTTTATTTAAAAAGTATAAGTCAAATTTAAAAAAATTTATTTAATCAATCAAAATAAATTAATCTGTTATTATAGCAGATTTTTAAATAAAAGTAATAAAACGTATATTAATGAAATCTAAAAAAAACTTATAAAAGAAATTTTAAGTAATAGTGAATGATATGAAAGGAAAAAGAATTCTAACTATTATTTTAATCATAGGAATTGCGTTAATAATTATTGGACCAATATTAGGATTCACATTAGATCAAATGACTGTAACTGATCAAAAACCTGGAGTTATTACAGAAACCAGTGATACTGAAATTCAAAGCGCTTTCGCATCTGAGTTTACAATTGGGAGAAATCAAAAGGCGACTATAGTTTTTGGAGTTTATTATTCAGATATTACAGCAAACCTAAAGATTTTGACTAAATATGAATACGATGCAGAATATACGGCCAACTCTAATCCAAATGGAGTTACTGGCGAATACTTCATTACCACAACATTTAGATTAGGACAAAATCCTTCAGTATCCAGACAAAATGTAATAGCTATTTCGAATCAAGGAGAAACCTATTTAGAGTTTACAGGTAGCGCTACTGCAACACCATACTTCATTTCGATACCTGGAACCTATGTAGTGATTGTATATGGTGATAATGCTGGTCCTGATCCAGAGGTATATTTTAATATTTTAGTTAAAGTTGATGGACCAGGAGGTTTTCTTAATACATTATTTATTACCATTGGAATAATTGTTCTTGTTTGCTATGCATTATTTCTAGCCTATAAATATCTTAATAAAATGAGAAGGGAGAGATAAAAATGTCAGAAAAAAGAAGTTTAGCTGATAATATTCCGTTATTAGATAAGAGAAAAGCTGTAAAATTTGTAATTTATGGTTTGTTAGTAGCAATCTTGTTTGGTTTAATGATGATGATTAGTAGATCAATAGCACAAAATGCAAGTCAATGGCTTAACTTAGCAAATTATGAAAATGAAATGAATTATTCGAATGGTGTATACGGATATGCTGAATATATTCAAAGAGGACAACAAATATTACAGACATATTATTGGATGACGTTTCAAGATGCTATTTTTATGAATATAGCTAGAGTCGGGGTTAATGTTGCATTAGTTTTCATACTTATAGGATTTTTAAGTTTAGGGGTTTCCGAAAACATTGATGAAAGAGCCAGACGAATTTATTTAATTATTTCCGGTTTAATTTTATTTGTAATTATGTTTACGACCTTTTTCGCATCTATAAGTATAAGTGTATCTTAATTCAATATTAAATTCTTTTTTTTTTTTAAATTCGTGAAACATAAATTTCACGGGTATTCAATAATATCTGAATTATATTGTGATATTAAAATTAATAAATTTCTCTTTTATACAAAGAGTGAAGTGGTAAGGCGCTTTATATTGAATGAGTATATTTGGGAGAGTATAAAACCAACAATTGAAGGAATATGTTACAAAATTCAATATTGTTTAGAGCAATTACCAGATGATTTTAATGATTCAAACAAGTATATTATTGAAGAATATGCTAAATTGTTGCATGAAATGATTAAGTATGTTCATTCGTAATTAATATCTTGTTTTTCATAACTCTGCTAATTAGGGTATTTATCCGATAAGAAAAAATTTTAGCCGCTTTAGCTTGTTTATAAGCGTTTATTTTTATGTATTTCTTTAAGGCGCGCAAGAAAGCGCAGATTCAAGAGACTTAGAATTACATTCTTTGACAAATTATAAAATTTTTTCTCTTATTTTTAATTTGAGATACATACAATATTGTCTAACTAAGTAGTAATAAATAATAAGGCTCTAAAGTTATTTCAATTAGTTGAATCATTGATTTAATATTATTTAACTGGAAAGTTTTATTAAAAATAAATTGAAATTTTAAAATTGTAATTGATAATATATGAGAGTAATTTAAAAATGAGTGGCATTAATGAGAATCTGATAAAACATGAAAAGTCGCAGAGATTCCAGATAGCTGAACCTCATGATTTATCAAAACGCTCAAAATGGTTAAGAGATTACTATTTTAAAGGTGCTGAAAGAGAATGGAATAATCAGTATATGGCTTTTACGACAGGTACAGACTGGGATATTATTTGGAATGAAGGAGACTATTACATCGTCCCAGAAGTCCATACTTATATAGGAAATAAAGGTAAAGGAGTTTTTGCAAGCGCTTTTCGATCTATGGCTGTATCAGTTAAATTACCTGAAAATTTCTGGGAATTATCCCTACCAGAACGAAGAATGACTTTTTTTGAGAAAGTAATGTTAGATTATATACCTCAAGAGATTATATCTGAAAATGATTTAATTGGAGGTGGTAGATTTAATACACAATTAAGTAAGTGTCTCAATAAAAATGAAGCTAGTAAGTTTTGGAAAATGAATTTAAAAATTCGTAAAAAATTATTTAAATTTAATAAATCAGGTTTTGGAAATTT
This sequence comes from Candidatus Hodarchaeota archaeon, assembly GCA_048887145.1. Lineage (GTDB taxonomy): Archaea > Asgardarchaeota > Lokiarchaeia > Sigyniarchaeales > SOKP01 > SOKP01. Next base: position 654 of record JBHLKA010000020.1, on the reverse strand, counting down.
AGGTGCAACAGGTGGACATATCATTCCTGACTATGAAACTATTCTTAATAAAGGATTTAAATATATACATAAAAAAGCAGAAGAGAACTACCAAAAATTAAGTAAAAAGGAAAAAGATGGATCGAAAGGACAAGAATTAAGAGCTATGATAATGGCTGCTGAGATTCCAAGAAAACTGGCTAAAATATACGCTGAAGAATGCAGGAGACTAAAAGAAAAGACCTCATCTCATGAGAGAGCAGAAGAACTTGAACAAATGGCTCATAATTTGGAAAGAATCCCATGGGAACCTTCAGAAACCTTTTGGCAAGGTGTTCAATCAATTTGGCTCACTCATATGCTAATTATGGCTGAAGAATCATATCCTGGACCAGGAACTTCTTTTGGTCGAATCGACCAACATTTATGGCATTTATATAAAAAGGATGTAATTGATGAGAAAACAATTACGAAAGAATTCGCCAAAGATATTTTAGGTAGTTTTTGGTTTCATTCTAACACTGCTTACGACGCTATGATTAAAGTAGGAAACCAAGGAATAACTTCGGGTTATGGGCAATTAATTACTTTATCCGGTTGTGGTCCTAATGGTGAAGATTTAACTAATGAATTGACTTATACTATTTTAGAAGTTATTGATGAGTGGCATCCAAT
>JBHLKA010000019.1:0-29267 GCA_048887145.1 Candidatus Hodarchaeota archaeon | reverse complement strand
AAATCTTTTAGATATTCGATATCTACTTCTAAATATTGTGCTAAATTATCTAGGTTAATTGGATTTATTACTTCTAAGTAATATTTTATTTGGTTTAAATAAATTTTATTATATCCCTTTTCTGAAAAGGCTTTTAGCTTATTAATAAGGAACTCTTTTGAAGACACAAATTTTGTAATATAGGGTCTTACGTATAAATTAAAAATATCATTTTTATCCTCAACGACTTTACCTATAATATTATCAATCTGAGCTTCATAATCCTCAATGAAATTTTGAATTTGGTTTGAGTTCATTTCAATTAGTTTTTTTGCATCAGAAAATTCACTTTTTTGGATTAATATCTCTAATTTTGAATTTAATTTTTCAAAACTATCATTAAATCTTTTAAAGCCTTCAATACTCTGAGTTATAATTGATTGAATATGTCCTTGAAATAATTGGAAACCTAATTCATTTTTAATACCATTAATCTTTACTTCTTGAATATTATCTTTAGTCGTTTCTATTAAATAATTTATAATATTATCTTTAATTTGCTTAATTTTTTTATCTAAATCGCTTAAGTACTCTTGGATTTGGATTTTGGTAGCAACCCAATTTCTCAATAAATCTTTGAAAATTTCATTAAATTCTACATTATCCACCAGAATTTCTCTAATATCATCATCGAGTCTAAATAAATAATTTCTCATTTGAGTAATTTGAGTAAATCGTTCTTCTACTTCTTTATCTTGGCTATGACTCATTAACATACTGTCTAAATTATCTGGAAATTTATAATTTTTGACAAATTCAAATTGAGCATTTAATACCGAAATTCTGTCTTGAAGTACTTTAATTCTTGATTTTAGATTTAATGTAAATTCCCCCTTTTTTTCTTCAAATATTTCAGAAATGAATCCTTTTATTATACTTAATTCATCAATAATAAGTAATTTGGTCTCTTGCCAATCTTCGATTAAATTAAATGCGAGTCTTTTATATTCAAATTTATTTATCTTTTTATTGAATTTCTTTATCCTCTTGACGATATCAGAGTAAATGTTGTTTAATTTAATTTCTGTTTCATGAAATTTGAATTCTTTTATGTAAGAGTTCATTTTTTCACGAAATTGAGCCGGTATTCTCTGAAATTCCTTAATTGTCTTATGAAAATTATCTAAATCTTCATTTACCTTTTGAATGATTTTATCAATTTTGCTAAAATTTAGTTTAATATTTTTTAATGTAAATAAGACTTCTTCTTGTACATCGGGATCAGTTTCAATTTTAAATCTTTTTTCTAATTCAACATAAAGCCAGACCGCAATTTTTTTACTCTCTAAAATAAAACAAATATTACCAAGTAAATTTAGAGCCTTTTTTCGTTCTCTCCAATATTTAGATTCTAATCGATACAATATTTTTGTAATTTCATTTTCAATCTCAACTTGGTATTCTTCAAATAATCGTTTGAAAACTAAAGCAACGGCATCCCTAACATTTTCAGATGGATTTTCGAGTTCTTCAAAGATGTAATTAAAGATTTCTGTAATATTATTCTGACTTAGATGATAGAGGGCGTTAATTATTACATTCTTAAAATCATTGTCGCTGGTAGTATAAAGAGTATTAATTAAATTTGACCAAATTTGATCGAAATTATTTTGAGCAATACTTACAAGAGCATCTATTACTTTAATCTGAATTCTATAATTATCTTCCTTTAAAAGATTAATTAATTTGGGAATAACAGGGATTATTTCTGAAGATTTCTCCTTGCCAATTTCTCCAAATAACCATATAATCAACTCTTTTACTCGGGATTCCTCATTATACAATAAATTTAAGAGGATATACATGATTTTTTCCTTGGATAGAAAATAAATACCAATAATTTTAAGCAATTCTGCAGCAGATCTAGCAACATCATCATCCTCATCTCTAAGATTTACAATTACAATTGATAATAAGGGTTCTAAATCTCTAATCTTAGTATAATCTTGGTTTAGAATTTTCTTTACGGTTTTAATTACTTCTAATTTAACCTTCCAGTCATTATCCATTAGCTTTTCTGTGAATTCCTCGATAATGGTTTTTAAATCTTCACGATCAATATGTAATGATATAATTAAATTTCCAATTATTTTAACTGATAATCTTCGGACGGCAGATTCTTGATCATAAAAACGATTCCGTATTTTCTCTATAAGATCTATTAATAAATTAGGACGATATAAAGAAATTTGGTAAAGAATCTCTAATGAGATTAATCGAATCCATGAATTTGCATCATTTATAATAAGATCGATATTTTCTACTACACGCTCTGAAATGGAAGGAGATTTATCACAGATAAGATTTAATAGGTTTAGACTTTTGTATATTAGCTCCTTATCTGAATTATCTTGATCTTCTAAAACTTCAAATATTTCATCTGCGGCTTTTTCATAGTTACCGCTCGATATCAGATTCTTTACTTTTTCTTCATCTAAGCTAAGAGATTTCAATAGAACTATTCGACTTTATTATGTTTTAATTTGAATACTTGCAATAAACTCTTTTGTCGTAAAACTATAAAAATGTTATTTCAAAAATAACATAGCAATTTGATTTTTTAAAGTTAATCAGTATAAAAATCAAAAAGAAGAATAATTAAATTTATTGTAAAAAAATAGTTAAATTTATTTTAAAATAAATTTATTCAAATAATTCTATTATTGCTGTACCAGGAGTGGCAACACGTTCTCTAAATGAAAGAATTCCTTCAGGAACTTCTTTCGTTTTTACTAAACCTCGTTCTGTATCTTTTTCTGAAATGTATCCTCTTTCACCTGCTTCAAATTGTTTTACTATATTTCCATTATTATTTTTAATATTAATATTAGTAAAGGTTGTTTGAGTTATATCAAAAAAAACTCGTTTTCCTTCAATTTTGGTAACCTCTCCTTTTGTAATAAGTAAATCTCCGCACCGTACCATGCCTCTCATTTCCACATTAGTTTCTATTAACTTTCCATATTTACCGTGTTCAAGAAAATCCTCAAATAATTTGGTAATAAAACCAAAACTAAAGAGTCCATGTGCAATAACTCCCTTTAACCCAGCCCTAATCGCTATTTCATCATTGGTATGAATAGGATTAGTGTCTCCTGAAGCTTTAGCATAGGCTCTTAATAATTCCCGTGTAATTCCCTCAAATTCGTTTTTTATAACATCTCCAACTTTGATATCAGACATTTTTACCATCTTTTTTACCTCCAAATATTAAATTAAATTAATAACCTCCTGGCCTGACACCCGCGGTTACAACGGGCCGTACGACCATTTCTCCATTTTGATTTCTTACCTCTACATGAAATTCAGCCAAAAGCATCATATTCTTTTCAATTAGCCACACTTTTCCCCATTTAGCAGTGATGTTGAGTTTATCCCCTTGTTTAAGTTCTACACAACCCTCCCAATCATACTTTTGGCCCATATGCAATAGTTTCCCCGGATTTGTTATGAAAGGACGTTCTTCACCATTTTGCTCTAATTTCATTCCTAGTAGTAGTTTATAAAGAGCTTTTACAGTAAAACTATTCGCAAATGCATGGCACGCGATAATTCCTACCTCTTCTGAACCAACATATTTAGGATCACTTATTCCATAAATCTTAGCAAAATCAACTAACGTTTTATATCTCACGTTAAATTTTACCTCACCCGGAACTTCTTTACCAGCAAGATTGTCTATTAAAAATTGAGCATTTTTCTTTATGTTTTCATTATCCATATTAACAGCACTTCACATATCTTAATATGATACTAATTTCTATATAGAATATTTAGCATTGTTCTAATTAAAACTTTAATTACATTTATACAATTTTATTCAAATTAGATTTAAGGCTAGAATCTTCTACTCAAAATTGATTTTTGAATAAACTTTATTTGTTTTGTCAGTTTTGGAAAAATAATTTAAAATTCTTAAATTAGGACTAACTCCATTGAGAATTATTAAATTTACTTTATGTAAATCAATGAGTTTAGTTATATATGCATCAAAAGGTTTAGATTTCTCTTTTATATGGGACGAATTTGCATTAGTTTTAGTTAAATCGCCTTCTTTCTTTAATTTTAAAAATTTTTTTGTAGTTAACTCTTTTATAACATTACTGTTTCTGTCTAAAACCCCATCGACATCTTTAATTAAAAAACAATCATTTACTCCCAGTTTATAAGCACAGTATAATGAAATTGAATCTGAAGTTATATCCCAACTATGAGGTAAAGGATCAATAAGTCTGAGATATTTATATGGCAAAAATATTGAAAAAATTCTCTTTTTATTTTTAAGATATTCAAAATCTTCGACAAGTTCTAGATGAGGAAATTTTCGTTGTAATTCTAGTCCATTGAAGTTCATAGAAAATATAGCAATCCAATGAGCTAATTCATCATCTATTTTAAATTCTAAATATAAATTTCTAACAAAATTTGCTAAAGTTCCTCCACCAGGAATTAATATAATTTTTTGTATAATATTATCTTCATATAATTGAGTCAATTGGGCTATAGTATTAATCAAATATTTACTATTGTCTAAAATTTTACCGCCAATTTTAAAGATAGCTACTTTAATTGCCATTTTCTATGTCATTTTGTAATTTATAGAATAAAGCTCCTGCTACTGCTAAAGCAGAGGAGTTAATATTGTCAGTAATATTAGTTACCGTTTCATAATATTGAATATTATTGAAACCTAATCTTATTAATGCTTTTTGGATTAAAAAATCTGCTGCTAAACCAGTTATTATAAACAATAAATTATTATGAAACTCTGGTAATCTGGAATAAAGAGATTCCAAAAATTGAGAAATTTCTGATTCTATAATTTCCAATTGCTTTTGATATATATTATTAGCAATTTTATCTAAATCATCCTTAGTTATAGTCTCAATATCCATACAAATTATACGAGCTAACCGCGCATAACAATGATCAATTGATTTTCCTCTATTATCAGCAGTATCATTGATATATTCTTTTTCTGAGATATTATTTAGAATTCTATGAATATCTGAAATTAAAGCGAATTTTTCAAAAGAAATCCTTACTTTTTCACCTTTATACTGAACGAAATGGGTAATTGAGGGTATTGTTGCCCTTAAAGCTCCAGTATAAATTAATTCATGATTAATTAGGCGTTCTATATCTGTCTTGCCAACAGTTCTAGGTCTGGAATCTAAAATTGGAATAATATCTATTGTAGTAGATCCTGCATCAATTAGAATACATTTTGGTATGAATTTTCCTAAGAATAGGGAGGTTGAAACCCAATTTGCGGCAGCAATAGATAAATAATCATTTTTCACTTTTTCAAATTTGATAAATTCACAATTAGTATTAATAAAGAACATTTTATCTCTATTAAACACCTTATCTAAAGAATTCAAAATAATATCTATACCTTCTCTTTTTGTTTGGAAAGCATCAGAAAGCTCTGCTGTAATTGTAATAGAAATATAATTGAGATCTTTTAGTTTTATTTGATTTTTATGTAGTAATTTTTCAATAATTCTTTTAAATAAATTAGGAATTTGATTTAAGTTTTGCTCCCAAAATGGAAAATATTCGATATAAGAGAAGGATTTCTGGATTTTTAATTCATTACATTGAATTAAGGCGGCTTTTGTATTTGCTCCTCCAATATCCAAGCCCAAAATATTTAAATTACTCATACATAAAACATTTTAATAAAAATTAGCATAAAATTAAATTAAATTCTCCTTACTGTATTTTTTTCTTAAAAGCGAACTTAAAATATCTAGATTTTCGCCTGTTAGAGCATTGGTCATGATATAATCATTATCACTTAATCCTAGTCTTTCTTTTAAATAATTTATTTCTGATTGACTTGCTAAATCCATTTTGTTCAATATTATAAAAATTTCGATTGTTCCACCCCTACTAAAACTATTTTTTATCTCATAAAACAATTCTATTTGAGAATCAATTGAATAACCACATGCGGGAGTAGGGTCAAAAATAAAAACAATCAAGTCTGAAATTAAACGTAACGCTAATATTGCTTGAAGCTCAATATTGTTTCTCTTTGACATAGGACGATCTAAAATACCAGGAGTATCCAAACATTGTATTTTTATTTTATCAAATTTTCGCTCTATTTCAATATGACCCATTATTATATGTTTAGTAGTAAATGGATACTCCTGAACTTCTATTTTTTTATTGGTTGAAATATTTTTTACTAAACTACTTTTTCCAACATTTGGATAACCTGCAACAACTACACATGGTAATGAGTAATCAATTGAGGGAATCTCTCTCAATTTTCCCCGTATATTGTTTAAATACTCAAGATTTTTATTTTGTTTCCTTAAAATTGAAGAGATCCTACCAAATGCGGCTCTTCTTATTTTATCTCCCTCTTTAGGTGTTTCAATCCGGTTTAATTGTTTTGAATGATCTTTTTCAATTTGACTTAATATGGGTAAAATTCCATTTATTTTGCCTAAAGTTAGTTTTAATTTATTAATATCTACTAATAATGAAGCTAGCTCTTTATAAAAATCAGGTAATTCATCTAATATTGGTACACTTTTTATGATTTTGAGAATTCTTTCGATTAATTCTTCGATTGCTACCTTAATACGTTTAGATTCCTTTTTTTTGGCTTTTATCAAAATGGGCGCATTTTTAGATACTTGGCTAGAACTTTTCATAGCTCTTCTAAAAGCAATATCCAACAACTCTTTCGAGTTGGGAACATGATAAAATTCTGAGAATGGGTTTTTCATTAAATATCAAGGAATAAGTAATTATATATTATTCTCTAGTTGTGAGATTTTTTGTTTTATGTAAGAAACCTCCTCTGTTAAATCAACTGTTTCTTTTGGGATTGATAAATATAACTTTAATATATATTTATACCGCTCTAAGACTCTTCCTAATTTATTTAGACTTTCTTCTTTAGCTGCTTTTTCTTTTAATAAATTAGCTTTTTCTAATTTAGCTTTTATTTCAGAAGGTAAATCCCCCATCTTCTCTACAACTCTCTCTTGATATTTTATATAATCACTCTTCATGGTTTTAACTCTCTTCTGAAATTTTTCTTCATTTTTTTGTCTTGATAATGCATAAGATTCAAGTTTCTTTTCATACTCTTTTTTATAACGATCTACATTCCATAATTCTTGCTTCAATACTTTTACTTGACTGCTCCAACCTAATCCCGTAAAGATTTCTATTGCTTTTTCATAATTCAATTTAGCTTCATCATATTCTCTTCTTTGAACAAATTTTTTAGCTTTATCTAAAAAATCTTCAGCAATTTTCTGTAATTTATCCTCTGTTTGTTTTTGCTCATGTAATTTTCTTATTTTCTCTTCACGTTCTCCAATTATTTGCTTTCTTTGCTCTTGTTGTTCTTTCAATAATTTTAATTCAGCTGTTCTTTTCTCCGCCTCTAATTTTTCTTTTCTAGTCCGTTGTTCAAATAATTTATATGATTTAATTTCCTTCTTTTCCTTGGTTTTTGGTTTACTTTCATCGGATTGAGCTGATCTTGCTCGGTTACCTTCTTTTAATCGCTTTTGAATCCATAATCTCCTTTTTTCGGCTGCTGCTAATGAAATTATATCTTTCACTGGAACTTGGATACCTTCAGCTTTACGAGATTTTCCCCATTTTTGATATTCTTTTATTTCATTAATTTGCCATAAAATTTGTTTACATTCATAAGTATGATTTATTTTTTTAAATATATCATAAGCTTCATTGTATATTTTAATTGATTCATTTAATTCTTTATTTAAAGCTAAATACCTTGCCTCCTCTAATAACTGATTTCCTTTTGACTCTAAAACATCTTTACCATTAATTTCCATTTTAATTTTTGTATCCTTAGGAGGAGTTATATCTATCGTTGGAGATATAGATTTTGTTTCTTCCTTTTTTGGAAAGATTGGTTTTTTTTCTTCTTTTTTTAGAAAAACTGGTTTTACTTCTTCTTTTTCAAGGTTTTTCAATCTAACTATTTCCTTGAGTAATATTCCAACTTGCCCTGTAAGACCTAAGCGTGTATAAATATCTTTAGCATTTAATAATAATGAAATGGCAGTACTGTAATTCTTATTTTTAATTTCATTTTTAGATTGTTTTTCTAAATCTTCTGCTTGCTTTAATAAATCATCATTGATGTTCTGCATTTATCTCACAAAATTTAGTTTTTTGTGCAATATCTATAATAAATCTAACACTTAATATTTTAATAAAATTATTCAATATACACTCATTTTAAATTTTAAATTAAAAATAACAAATGGAGTGATTAAACTCTTGGGAAAATTAAAAGTTGGAATATTGGGAGCTACTGGGATGGTAGGGCAAAATTATATCAGGTTATTGGAGAATCATCCTTGGTTTGAAGTAGCAGATGTTGCTGCATCTCCAAGATCTGCGGGAAAAACGTACGAGCAAGCGACAAACCATAAATGGCAGATGCCTATGGAAATTCCAAATAATTTGAAAGATTTAATAGTAAGGGACGTACAAGATTTCGACAATATTGATTCAAACATTAGCTTTGTGTTTTCTGCTATGGATCTACCCAAAAAAGAAAATACGCGTGAGATTGAATTTAAGTATGCTAAAGAAGGATTTCCAATTGTAAGTAATAGTTCTGCTAATAGATGGACTTTAGATGTTCCGATGATTATACCTGAAGTAAATCATGACCATATAAAAGTTATCCCTATTCAGCAAAATAATCGAGGATTTTCTGATGGTTTTGTTGTAGCAAAACCAAATTGTTCAATTCAGAGCTATGTAACTCCAATTTATGCATTAGAACAATCTGGGTATAAAATAGATAAACTAATAATTACCACGCTTCAAGCAGTTTCTGGAGCCGGATATCCAGGAGTTGCTTCTCTAGACGTTGTAGATAATATCGTACCATTCATTAATGGAGAGGAAGAAAAATCTGAGAAAGAACCCGCAAAAATATTGGGAACCTTAGGTGAAAATGGAATATTAAATGATGAGTCAATCCAAATTAGCGCTACCTGTACAAGAGTTCCCGTTAGCGATGGTCATACTGCATGTGTTAGTATTCAGTTTAAAAATAAAATACCTTCCCAGGAAGAAATCATAAGAATTTGGACTGAATTTAGATCACTCCCACAAGAGTTAGACTTACCATTTGCGCCTAAACAGCCAATAATTTATTTAGAAAATAATGATAGACCTCAACCAAAAAAAGATAGAGAAAACGATAAAGGGATGGCTGTAACTATTGGAAGATTGAGAAAAGATAGTGTATTTCATTTCAAGTTCGTAGGATTAAGTCATAATACAATACGGGGAGCAGCTGGTGGAGCAATTTTAAATGCTGAATTACTAAAAGTAAAAGGTTTTTTAAAATAATTCTTTTAAAATTCGTGTTTGTCAATAATAATTGATAAAAATAATTTTAAAAGTGATATAGTTCGCTTTTTCTTGATGAGTTGATAAGGAGGTAATCTTGGATAAATTTGAAAGTATTCTTCTTTTTTAATCATTTTAAGGATTTTTAGAAAAGAAAGTGGTTTAATTTTGTAAAACTTGAAGATTAAGACAGATATTACCATTTGAATAAGACTCTTATCTACTTTAACTATGATTGGATTAATTCCAAATTTTTCTAAAATAGAATTTCTAATTAAATCAAGTGAATCGATTTTATTATCTGTTATTATCTCTGGATTATCAATTGGGATAATTTTTCTCAAGGAGCTATTCTCAATTATTATTAATAGAGAAGTTTTAGTGAAAATTCTGTTTTTATTCACAATAATAAGTAAAATATTTGAATTTAATCCAAAATATGTATCTATTAAATTAAAAAACATATCGGGGATTGTCCAATGAGAGAGTTTTTTAAAATTAATATTTATTCCTAAAAACCGCACTAAAAACCTTATTAAGGCATTGTATATTCTTGGGCGTGGCACAATATTCCAATGAATTTCAAAGGATCTTATCCCGTAAATAAATTTTTGAAGTATTAATTTGAAATTTTCTTTTTTTATTGGAATTTCTAAATCGAATAAATCTAAAAAGAATGAAATTAAAAGATCTTGATTTAAACTCACAACGCTTTTAGAATTAAGTTTTTTTTGGATTAATAATAACGAATTATTTGATAAATCTTGCTTTAATTCTAATTCTAAATCTTTAGTTGTTCTTAAATTAATAGAAATTTTGGATTCATTGAGTTTTGAATTTCTTTTACTTATTTCAGTAATAATATTTAGCCTTCTTGAGTAAAAAACAAAAACAGCTGCAAAGTTTGAAATAAGATTTTCAATAATTCTAAATAACTTCGATAACTTTAAATTATCTAAAATTTTGAAAAAATCTTTTAAAAATCTATAGATATTAGGTTCAGGAAGTATATAAATCAGATTTTCATTTATTAATTTCTGAATTAAATCTACAAAACGATATATAAATTCATTTATTGAATATCCTTCTAAGTTATCGCAATATGTTTTAATTAAATCTATCCCTCGCCTCGTAAATATCCGAATAGAGTTAATTTTTACCCTTTTCTTTTCAGTGATCTGAGATTGAATCATATTAAATAACTGATTCATATTTGTAATATCTTTTTCTTTTATTATCACTAAATCTTTCGGTAATTTCTCGATAGATTCATGGATTCCTGCTTTTTTTGTCTTATATAGATATATCCCTAACACTTTATTTTCAATGTCATAATCCGAAAGAATTATGTCTAAAATATTTTGCTGATCATTTATGAATTTAGGATAAATTAATTCAAATAGATAATATAGTAAATAACCCTCAATATGTATAGGAGTTAAGGGAATCCTTACTTGTTCTCTTATTTCTTCTGGGCTCTCTACTAAATTTATTTTACTATTATAATTCAATATTTTCTTCCAATTATTTTTAAAGTTATTATTGAACATTTTTGTTTTTCTCTCCTACTTCTTCAAAGCCTCAACTTTCTTAGAATCTACATATGTGCTTATTAAATTATAATATAAATTCAATCCTGGAACTTCTTCCTTTCCATAGTACTTAATGATTGAAAAAATACATTTCAAGATATCAGGAGGACAACCAGGTAATTCTAAAATCTGTTTATTCGATATAGTTTTAGTTTTACTTATAGATTTTTTTTTTTTTTCCTTTTTAATTTTATTTTTAGCCTTCTCAATTAGATTTTTACCTTTTTCTATAGTTATTGTTCTGAAAGCTCGATCTTTCGTGCTATTTATAGCACAGTCACCAAAAATTAGAAGATTTTCTAAAGATTCTGGTTCTTGGGGTTTTTCTCCAATTAATAATGATTGCCTTTTTATATATTTTAAATCTTTTGTCATATTCGATTTCATAAGATTAAGAAGATGATATGCTTGGTTATAACACCCTGAACAAGATCTCCCTTTTTTTATGTCGGTATTATTTACTTCTATATCTTCCAATTTAGATGCACAAAAGGTTATATCTAATTTATTTTTGTCTATATCTTCACCAATTAATTTGATATCGGAAAGATCTACAATACCTACTTTTTTATCACGAGCTTCTATTAATAGATCATTGTTATTAATGTCAAAATTTAATAACTCTAAAGTAATGGAATCAACTGCTACAGCATCATTACCAATTACCATAAAGCCGGTCTTCTTTAAATTTGAATCTTTATAAATAAAGGGTCCCGCCCCTTCTAAAACATAGAATAAATCATTTATTACCAAATTTGGTTTTTTTATCATAAAAACAGCTAAAATATTTGAGATAAGATCTTTTTTATATTGATCAAGATGAAGATAATCCTTTCCTACTCTTAGTTGTTTTTTAATTTGTTGAGCTTCATTCGAAACAATGGAATATGAATTAAGCAAGCTTAAAGTACATGTGAATATTGGATCTACATTTACTTGGTTGATTGAAATCATTTTATCACATCTTAAAATTGCCGATGCTATTTCAAACTCTTCATTTTTCTGATTTATTATTTCTTGAGAATACTTTTCTTCATCATCGAGTAATAACAATTTAGCTCTAAACTTCTTAAAAATTGATTGAAGATCTAAAGCATCAGCTAAAGCGTGTATTTTAATATGTTTGTCTGGAAAACTACCAACATATATTTCCTTAGCTCCAGCATCTATACATAAAGAAATTACTGAACTTAAAACATCAAAGTTCGTATTAGTAGGAAAACCACTTGGGTTTCTTAAATTAATTTTTATAAAAATTAAATCTCCCTCTTTGACAAATTTTGAAATCCCACCTAACTTTGAAATTCCTTCTAGAACTGCGTCTTTTGGAGTAGTACTTCTTATTAGTGCAACTTGCGAAGCTTCTGCTTTTGATGAATTAATATTCATTGTAAAGTTTTATGGAAAATTCATTAATACAATAAATTGTTAAAATTACATAATTAAATAAACTTTTATTAAATTCCTTTTAGGTGGTTATTATTTTTAACCAAAATACCGCTAAGGTTCAGATATCTTCGTTTGAAAAAAAATTTTTATCTAATAAAGTTGGAATTGATATAGGCCAAACTCTTACAAAAATTGCATATATTGATCTGGATAATATGGTTTTATCAATCATTCCAACAAAACATAGTTTTGATAAAATAACTGAGTTTTTTGAAATTAAAAAGTGTGATTTTGAACAAATTAATTTTACAGGAGGAAAAGCTTATAATCTTTTTAAAAGTTATGAGGAAAAATATCACTGCAAATTGATTGATGAATTTGAAGCAAATGTAAAGGGAATAGAACTTTTATTTCAATCTAATAAAAAACAACCTTTATCTAATTTTCTAATGGTTATGATTGGCACTGGCACTTCAATAGTTTTAAAAAAGGAAGAATTCTCACATATAGGAGGTACTGCCTTAGGGGGCGGATTTTTTATGGGTTTGAGTAAATTACTATTTAATATAGAGGATTATCAACAAGCAATTGAAATTGCTAAGAAGGGAAATCGTTATAATGTAGATTTAAAAGTCAGTGATATTTATTCTCCTGAAGATCAAAGAATTGATTTAATATTCAGGGAATTTACAGCAGCATCATTAGGAAAAATTGATTTAAATTTCACCAGGAATAATTTGAAAAAGGAAGATCTTCTAAATTCAATAATTTGCATGATTGGAGAAAATATTGGAACTCTAGCAAATTTAATGGCTGAAAATAATGATATTTTAAATATTATATTTTGTGGAGGGTTTTTAAAAAAAAATAGAATAGTAAGGAAAATTTTATCATTAATATCTAAAGTTCACAAGAAAAAAGCAATTTTCTTAAACAACTCTGAATTCTGTGGCGCAATTGGCGCATTACGATTATAAAATGTGCGCTGATTTGGAGATTTTTAGTCATCGAAATTAATTCTTATAAAAACACTATAAATCAGCGCAAATTAAATATTGTTACCTCACTAAATAATTTTTACCCCATCAAATTAATTCGTTCTATAAAAAGATAATCTACAAATGAAAGGTGCTAAATAGTTTCTGAATGTTTTTTAAGTAAATCTTCATTAGTCTTACCCATCTTTATCGCTAACTCTGCTATTATAGAATCAAGATATACAAACGCTGCAATCTCGAAATTAGTACCTTCTGGTGTAAGGAGAGCAGTATCATCATGACGATCAATTTTATCTCTTTTCGTTCTTCCTTTCAATTTAATTGTAATCTCTGAAATTCTCCCTACTATTGATTCTGGATGTGAAGTGATTGATACAATTCCATAAGGTTTTACAGTATTAACATAATTCTTCAATAAAGAAACAACAATCTCTGTTGTTCCTGATCCTGATAAAATTATCAATATATCTTTACTTGTAAGTGCAGGTATTGAGGCTAGATTTGTTACTATATAAACATTAGCACCTAGATGGACAAGACGTGTAGCAAAGCATTGGAGTATGAATGCGCTCCTCCCAGAAGCTAGTAAGAAAAACCTCCGCTTATTTATTAACCCATCATAAACTAATTCAATAAATTTTTGAGTGTGTGCAAAATATTTAGGTTTACTTAAATGATTCATATTATCTTTGAGATTTTTCATCATTATTTCCATGGCACGAAAAAGAATTTCCTTAGCTTTACCATTTACTTTGATCTCATCATTAACTTTATTAGCCATTTTAAACCATCTTTTCACTTATGAAGATACAATATTTGTAAGGAAGGAATTTAAAAATATATTTGGGTTATTATAATTTGTAGTTTAAATCTTTTAAAATCCAATTATCAAAGGATTAATTTTTATATGATGAGTTTCTTATAGCCACATAAGAATCCAATTAAAAAATTAAAAAGTTAAGAGGTGATCTCAAAATTAGACCGTTAGATAAGATCGGATTGGTATTAACTATCATAGGGGCGGCTATTATATTACCTGCAATCACTGTTTTTATCTTTTATTATGGAATATATGTACCTGTTCCTTTTTTGAGGACCTTATTTAGAGTTATTATTCTTTTCTTTCTAGCAATAGGCGGTTTAATATTTATAATTGGGATAATACTCCGAATAGTAGATCGTATTCAAGAAAAAACATCATCTAGGTATTCAATTAAAGAGAGAAAGACTGAAAACGAAGTTATAGAGGATATAATTAAATATTTGAAGAATAATGAAGGGAAAGCTTTTACTCTTAACGCTTTAATGAATAGAATCTATGATGAAAATTTGATTGAAATCAATGAAAATATCATAGAAGAATTATTACAAGTGTTAATCAGTAGTAATGAAATTAGATCTCAACTCAAAGATGGAGAAATATTTTACTCATATTAATATCCAAATGAAGAATAAAAAAAAAGAAAAATTAAAATTATTACGAAGAAACTTTATGGCAAATCCTTAAGGATATCTATTGCTTTTTCGAATGGGATTGCCTGTAATGTTTCTGTTCTTATCGCACCTGTACTACCTATAGTCATAAGAGCCTTCAGCACTGCATCATAATTGGGGGCCTCAGTTATTGCAATAAAATCATAACGCCCCAATGTATAATAAAATTCTTTAATGGATCCCCCAACTGATTCTGCTACTTTTTTCGCGGCCTCAAGTCGCTGTGGAGACTCCTTGATGTTTTTGATCCCTTCTTGGGTATACCTACCAAGAATTATAAATAAAGCCATTTTTGCACCTCAATTATCAATTTTGTAAATTTAGGTGATATTTAATTAAGATATGATGTTTTATATACATTTTTGTACATTTAAGATTTACAAATAAATTTTCCAAGTATTTGAGTAAAAAATAAATAAAAATTTGACAATATTTTACAAAACAAAATAATTTATATTTTTTGATTTATCTTGAACGAAATTTTATTAGAATTTTTAAAGGGAAAATTTGAAGATAGTAATCTCAATCGTCTCCCGGAGAATTACGGAGGAGGTAAAGTTTTCTCTCAACCATTAATCGGTATTGCTCAAGGGAACGACCCTATTTTTAAAAAATTTAAAGAGACTGTAGGACCTGAACATCTTACACCCTTAGAAATATGGATGGCGAGTGGTCAAGAACAAGTGCCAGCCTCTGATCTTTATATAATATCTATAATATTTCCATTTGCTGATTATATTCGAAAGGAAAATAATACCCCGATTACTTTACCAAAAATGATCTTACCTGCTGAAATTTATTCAGTAGCCAGGAATTTTGCCAAAGGTTTTAGGAATTATATAATGAGTCAAACAATTGATTTCTTTCAGAAGGAGGGGTATAAAGCGATTTCTGGAAAACTTAGCGATGCCTATACCTTAGTTGCAAAAAAAGATTTTTATTCCACATGGTCCGAAAATCATATTGCCTTTGCCGCGGGATTAGGGACTTTTGGTTTACATGAAGGGCTTATTACTGAAGCAGGGTGCAATATTCGATTAGCTTCGGTGATTACAAATGCACCACTAACAATGACTCCAAGAAGAAGTGATGAACCATATGCAAATTGTTTATATTATGCAAAAGGAACTTGTAGAGATTGTATAAAAAAATGCCCTGCTAATGCGATTACAGAAAAAGGTTATGATAAAACAAAATGCAATAGATATCGTGTAAAGGTTGCTCGAGAAATGGTACCACGCCTTAGTTCAATTCTTAAATCATATAGTCGCCGAATCAATTGGAAGTATAAAGCACATAATTTTCCTGTAGGTTGCGAGTTTTGTCAGTTCGGAGTTCAATGTATGGATAAAAATCCAATGACTAGTCATCATATACACTGGGATTGAATCAAAAACCTTAATTTCTATTTATTTTCTTTTTCTTGATCAAGAAGGGTTTTGAATGGAGCAGTAGGCTCGCCTAATTAAACTGGCAAGCCTACTACAATCCCACCTTTACTCCAGCTTCTTTACACCCCTATGAAACCCAATTCGTTATTTTAGCTTTATTTCTATAAGGATTATATTTGTATTAAGACTAATTAACAAAAAGATATGGATTAACTTAAATGATATTTAGTCCAATATTTATTGAACTCACAATTTAATTGTAAATCCTAGTTTTTCTAAATATTATCTATTTATATTTAATTAAGAAGAGTAAATAAGCTTGATTTAAGAGGAAATTATATTTAATAAATAATATTATAACACTACAATTTTGGCATATGTAGTAGGATGAATTTCTTTATAAAATATGATAAAGAGGATTTTCTTTTCTTAATCTTTATTTTAAAGTAAAAAAATTGATGAAATAGAATGGCAGCATTAACCGGAATTCAAGTTAAAGATTTACCAACTCGTTTTGAGAGCGTACCATACAGTACATTCTTCAAGCGATGGTATGCTCTTCAAAAAGCACTCCCCCCGAATAAGAAAGAAGAAATCCTCACAAAAATTGGCCGAACAATAGGGAGGGAATTCAATGAAGGTGGAATAGAGACTATAGATGATTTTATAAAACGGTTGCAACAATTTTTAGAACAAGAGTGGGCAATAACTGACAATGCTAAAGTAGAAATCGTGAAAGATGAAAATGGTGAAATCATAAAATTAAAAGCTAAACAAGACAGCTGTAAAATGTGTTTTGCTAATACTTATTACAAGTTCCACGATAATGGAAGTCCATCTTGTATATTTCCACAAGTAATCATGGGAATTTTATCAAAAGTGAAAAATAAGTTCGGTTTTAGGAATTTACGATATGAAGGAGTTCAGAAAGGTGGTGTTGGTGAATGTTCAATGATATGGAACGTTAAATAAATTTTTTTTTAAATTAATTTTTTATACCCTTATTCTCAAAATGAAACTAAATTTTAATTAAGATAGAAGTATATCTCCCTCTTAAGTTAAGTAAAATAATTAAAAAAAAAGAAAAAAAATTGAATATTTTATCTTTTTGAAGCCCAGCTTATCAGTAAGTAATTTATTTGTATTTAATCGACAAGAGTAAATCGTTCTTGGTTATTTTTTTCCGGTTCGCGTGCATTGTAAAGGCTCTTGCTTGTTCAGTAAGAGCACTTGCTGTTTTTTCAAGATGATCAATTAATAGATCAACTGCATTTCGAGCGACAATGCTAGCGCCTTGTTGCTTCATTAATCTTCTGATAGGGCTCCATGCGAATGAATGTTTCTTTTTAGCCATAATTTCATTCCTCCACTTTTTTGTGTAAATTTTTTTATCTTTTTAATTTTTAATTTTTTTTGAAGTTATTTTTAGAGTATCTTAGATAATAATATATCGGAAGAGTTATTTAAATGTTATGTAGTAGTGTGAAGAAGGTGGGAAAATAAATGCATAAAAAATCACGACAAAAAATTTTTGTTTTGAAAAAACGCTCATCATCTGTGATATATTAGAAGCTGATCACGCATAAAAAATGAATTAATTTTGTCAGTATCACAACTATTCAATTATTAATACAGCGTGTAGGGTCTTTTACTTTGATTTCAATATGATTTAATGGAGAATTAAAAAATATAGAATCAAAAAAAATTATCCATGATAAGTACCACATAGTGATCCATCAGATCATATTATTGCTTACCATCGAAAAAAGATGAATTGATTTTATTAGACTCAAAATTATTCATTTCTACATATTGAAAAATTCTTGGTATATTTTGAATTTCATATGATAGAATAGTGATTAAAGAAATTTTGAATTGAAAAATCGTATTCTCATTTAATGTTATTTCATCAAATATTTGATCATCATTATTATGTCATGATCGAGTTAAGAAAGAAACATTAATTTTAGTTTTGAAATCGATTGCCTTATTGTAGTCGCAAAAACAATATATATACATTAAGGATAAAAATATTTTATTTTTTAAGTTTTCAAGTAAAATTTTAAAATTTAATACAAAAATTTCAATGGTTTCATCTCAGTCTAATTACTTCAAATAATAATTATAATCAAAAAAATCAAAATACAATACCAAAAAATGAAACAATATACATAGCTTCACCAGGAAAATACACTAACGATACAAATGGAAGCTTAATAAAAGTTTTTGGGATATCTTTCAGTGATATCATTTCACCCAAATAATTATATTCACTATCACGTCCCCCAAGATGTTCCATAACAAGGTCATATGCATAATCTTCAGTAATCCAAGGAGCCCAAGCTACAAAACCCGATCCAAATATAACGACAATTAAAAGAATTAATAAAGCACGTCTTTTCATTTCTATACTATTAAATGTTCATACTTATAGATAGACTTTATCAGATTACAAAATAGTTTTTCAAATATTTAACATTTATGTTAAAAAAATAAGAAATAAATAAGAAATTAATCTTTTAAAAATAACTTTTTCATAAAGTTTGGCAGAACAAAACCTGTATAAAAAGAAAAGGCAGCAATAATTACAAATGTTCGTGCAAGAACTAAGATTAATTCATTATATTGACCAACAAATAAGATATCAATGATTGCACCAATTGTAAATGTTATAAACGCTATTAATAAGAATTTACCCTTTAACTTTATCTCAGGATTTTCTGATTTTAATGCCTTACCTCCAAAAACTAATCCTGTAATAGTAAAAAAGACTGAGGATATTAATAAGTTTATATCGATAAAATCAGTCCATTCTACGTAAAAAACCGTTTGACGTACTCCTACTGAATTATAATCATTAATAAACATGATTAAAAACAAAATCTCGAATAATATTCCCCAAATTGTCAGCGATACTATAAAGATCTTTTTTATATTTGATTTTTCACTAATTACTAGATCAGCAAATGCTTTCCCCCATGTAAAATAAATTGGGGCGATTAGTGCATTGGCTATAAAAAAGTATACTGCATCATGTAAATTAATCTCTCCACCTGAAAAGATTAATAATACAAAGGATATTGAATCGGGCCACCATGGAGAAATCAGTAAAATCCACGTTATCCCTACGAGGAGCAACCTTTTATCCTTTAATGTAAAATATTTTCTAAGAATCAACAAACCTAATAGAAAAGAAATTAATGTAAATGCTAGGGTTAAAATTCCCTGCAAGATTTCTAATCCCGTAAGTACGTAAATCATAACCACCTCAACTTGTAGTGTGAAACTTTACAGTTGTTATATGTTGTTATATGGGGATAAGCTAACTTCACTTTTTAGAGTTTCTTACAGAAAAAATTTTTGAAATGATCGAGTTTATAATTATGAAAAATTAAGGATATTAACGCTAAAATTCCATTTATTGAAACAAAAACAAACTAAAAAATTTATAATTAATTCTGATAAAACAGTTTTTTTCAAAAAATTATTTAAATTATTAAAGAAATAATCTAATTTAAATTATTAAAGAAGAACCAAATTAAAATTAAGAATGCATTTTAGCAACATATATCAAGAAAATAATAAGTGAACGGTGAACAATTTTAAGATAGCCTTAATTAATCCTGGACCGGGGGATATCTTAGAAAATGGTAGAGAGCTAGCAAACATACAGCATATTTACCCCCCTTTAGGTATGTGTTATTTAAGTGCCATTTTAAAAAAGGAGAATTATAATGTTGATATAATTGACCAAGCAGCAACCGGTTATGATTCACGACAAATTATTAATTGGATCAAAAAAAAAGATCCGGACATTTTAGGATTTTCTACATTATCAGTATCAGGATCAGGGAATAGTGCGGCAATGACCGCAGAAGAAGTGAAAAAGTGGAATCCTAATATTAAAATAGTATTTGGAAACCGCCATGCAACGGTAAATGATTATAGAATCCTAAATAAATATCCTCATGTAGATATATGTGTGAGGGATGAGGCAGAATATACCTTTTTAGAACTAATTAATGCCTTTGAGAAAGACTCTCCTTTAAAGGAGATTAGAGGGATAACATATAGAAATAATGGGAAAGTTATTAGAAATGAACAGAGAGAATTAATAGAAGATCTTGATGCATTACCATTCCCCGATAGAAAATCTCTGAATTTTACTTATACGGGAAATTTTGGTAATTTAGAATTTGCTCCAAAAGGTTTTACATCAATGATTTCATCCCGTGGATGCCCTTATAAGTGTACTTTTTGTTATGGAAAAAGGAGTGTTGGGTTTAGAATGCGTTCAATAGAGAACATAATGGATGAAATTCTTTATTTAGAAAATGAAGGATACTTATTTACAAATTTTGTAGATGATAATTTTACTATTTCAAAGAAAAGAGTAATAAAGCTTTGCCAATTAATGCGAAAAAATAAAGTTGATATGAATTGGAGTTTTCAGGGTAGGGTTAACCAAGTTTCTGATGAGATGTTTAGGAATATGCAAAGGGCTAATTGTAGAATTAATTTTTTTGGTGTGGAGAGTGCAAATCAAAGAATTCTGGATTATTACAGGAAAGGTATTACTCCAACTCAGTCAGTTTTAGCAATAAAAAAGGCTAGAAAAGCACGAATTCCATTTATCATAGCTTCTTTTGTTCTTGGAGCACCTGGTGAAACATTGGGTGAAATATATAACACATTAAAATTTGCTCAAAAATTGGATATCGATTACCCATTCTTTAATATTCTCTACACAATGCCTGGAACGGACATATGGGATGAATTGGCAAAAAAAAATATCCTAAATGAAGAAAAATATTGGGAAAAAGGAGTTTTTATTCCAGATATAGACCCTAATGGAGTTCCAACAGAAAAGATCTCTACTTTAATTCTGGAAATGTTAAAAAGATTTTTTGGAAATCCCAAATATATGGTAAAAACGTTCTATAGAACCCTTTTAAGTATGTATCGAACATTAACAGCAATAAAGATTCTTCAGCATAATATAAAAAATTTCAATAACTTTCATGGTGTTAGATCCTTTTGGAATCATGATAATGTTTGATAAAAGTATTAAAACTAAAAATATACCTTAATTCGAAGAATTTTATAATTTAAAACAAAAATTTTAATTAATTCTTTATTATTTATAAATAATAACTAATTCAAGATTGAAATTATTATTTTTTGAGGTTTATTATTTTTGAGTCAACAGGAAATTATGATCCCCGGGGCAGCAAGTATAGCTATCAAATGTAAGGGTGGCGTTATTCTTGGTAGCGATAGGAGAGCAACGTGGGGATACACAATAATCAATAAATCCACCCAGAAAGTCTTTAAAATTACAGATCATATTGGTTTAGCGGCTTATGGATTGATAGGAGATTTTCAAATTCTAGTTAAAATCTTAAGAGCTCAAGCCAATTTATACGAATTAGATGCTGGTGAGAGAATAAATACGCAAAGTTTAGCTAAATTAGTTTCGAATTTTTTATACTCGCGGAAGATGATGCCATTATTAACTAATTTAGTTGTAGCAGGAGTAGATAAAGATGGACCAAAATTGTATACACTTGATGCGATTGGATCTTTAATGCCAGATGATTTTGCAGCGGCTGGAACAGGAATGCTCTTGTCTTATGGTATTTTGGAGGCTGAATATAAACCAGACATGACTATTGCTGAAGGCGAGAAACTTGTTGAAAAAGCTATAAGAAATGCTATTAAGAGAGATGCTATGTCTGGAAATGGAATCGATTTACTGATTATTACAAAAGACGGCGCAGAAGAGAAATTCATTGAAATTAAAGAACTCGGAGAATAACTTTCTAATTCTCTTTTTTAAATTTTTATTTGTAATAATATTATTATAGCTATTGAATATTTCAAATCTTATTCTTATTTATTGCTAAAAATTTTATTATATGTTGAATTTTTTAATTTGTGAGTCGAAGTTTATGAAGTTGGTGTATTTCAATGTATTTATTTAATAACACTTTCAATGATGCCAGAGAGATTAAGGGTTTTACAAAGGATGAAATCTTACAAATTAAAAATCAAATTTCAAAATTAAATTCAGATAAACTTGAGTTAGATAAATTTATAAACTCAAACTTCAAGGCTGAAATCCTTGATTTGTATAATCAATATATTGAAAACATTAGACAATTTATTGAGTTATATTTAGTTTCAGAATCGGAGGACTCATTTTATTTAAATTTGAAAAATGAAATACAGGAGGAGTTAAGATTATTATCCAACAATTTATCGAATTTAAGTGCAAATGGAAGAAATTTTAAGCGGTTTTTAAAAGATCATAAATATCTTAATGAGTTTTTAGTTCAAACAAAGAATCTTATTAATGAAACAGATACGATTATTTCAATTTTAGGAAGACATACTAAAAATATTGAAAAAGGTTATGATAATGACATTAATTTATGGATAGAAGCAAATAAAATTAAAAATTTGAACTTTAAACTAAATAAGATACCAGAGCCTCTGAATTATTGGCAAGAAATTCAAGATTTGGTTATATTTCTGACTAGTTTAATAGAAGCAAAAACTAAGATTAGAATTAGATCTCGTAAAGAGGTAGTTATAACTTTCCACTATGATGAGCTTTATCAATTTTTTTTAAGTAAACACGACAATAAGTTAACTGTTTACGAGGATCTAATATTCTTGTTAAGTAAAAATAATATCATTGAGGAATATGAAGGAGAGGATTTTATAAATATTGTTGAAAGAAAAGACATTGTTTATAATTTAAAAGCTAAAATGCGTCCTTTTATACTTTCAACAATTGAGAATAAATTAAAAGGGATTATTAATGAAGTAATTGAATTTGATAAAAAATATGATTTGGAAGGACCAAAAGGAAAACTAGATCTAAATGCACTTATGAAAGAAAAATTCAAAGAATTTTTACCTAAAATAGTTGAGTATTATTTTTTAGGATTAGATAAGACGTTCCAATCTATCATTAATGAGGCAGATGAGCGAAATATTGATGAATTTGTTACAATTGTTAATTCTTATTATGAAAAAATTGACAATCTATTATTTAAAATTGATGAGATAGACACCTGGCTTTTAAAATTTGACCAGTTTTTAAAACCCTATGAAAACATTACGAATTCATTGAAAAGGACACTTTCAAGTTTAATTTCAGAAATTTATCGTCGAAAAGAGGAATATATGAACTATTTGAATAGCATTAAAGATGAGGGCTTAAGAGTCGATATTAGAGCTTATGTTGATGGTAAGATCGCTGAAGTTAACAAGCTAATTAGCTCTTATGAGGATGAAACTTCTAAAATAATTAAAGAAGAACTACCACAATTAAGAGAAATTCGAGAGCTTTTAAGTGAATACAAGTCTAAAATTGATAAAATTAAAGAAGAAGTATATATAAAATTAGATACGTATAAAGAAAGTAATTTTGATATGTACAATGTTATTAAACATTGGGAAACAAATTTTACCCGGAAAAAGCAACAATTAACCTTTCTTTTAACTCTACTTATTAATAAAATATTTAAAAGTTTTAAGAATTTAATTGATGAAGAATCTATTTTATTTGCTGAAATAACAGAAATTACAAAACAAACGGAAAATTTTGAAGGGCTTCCTTTAAATTTTGCATTATCCGCATTCTTGGCTGAGCGGTTGTCGGAGGAAGAACTAAAAGAACGAGTTTTAGAGATCAACGCGAAAATTAATCAATTAACTGCAAGTTTAGGTTTATATCAGATAGAAGTTGCTAAATTAGAAGAAATTCTAACAAAGAAGGTTAAAATTAGACAAGGAGTTGCTGTCTCTAAAGTACAGTGTACTGTTTGCCATAAAAATATAAATTTTGCCAAAGATAAATTAATAACCTGTCCTTTCTGTGGAAGTACATATCATTATTTATGCGTAGCTGACTGGCTTTCAAAGCAAAACTCTTGTCCTATGTGTATGAATCATTTTCTTGAACCATATTCTGGTTTATTTGAAACGGATGAAAAAGAAATATAATTCTCTTTTTGTTTATAATTATTTTTCAACTGCAATAAAATCAGATATTTCATAACCTCTTACAGAAAAGTTCGAATCAAGATAAATTGTTAAAGAGTGTAGCGGATAATCGTTATAGGTATGACAATATAGATAATTAATTGGCCAATTGTCAATATTAGAATTAATTAAAGATAATATATCAATATCTCTTCCGTAAATAGGTTTTTTACACACAGGACAAACAAATAATAGTTTTTTCATTAAGAATAAACGATTTTCATAATTAATGATGGTGCTTCTCATAAAAAATCAGTTAAAGGTTTTATTCATAATTGAGTTTTAAAAATTTATAATTAAAGACCACTAAAATTAAAGAATAATATTTATAATATTCAAAACAACTTACTAAATTTCTAAACCAAAAGAATCAGCACTTTAATTAAACTTACTTTTATCAAAGATTTCTTCTAAAGAGTTTCTAATTTGACCTCTTGCTTTTGGTTCGTTATTAAATTTAGCATAGAGATAACTACTAAGAAAGCCTTTTATCTCAGCTTTTACATCTTTCAAATCAATAAATTCATACCCTTCTTCTAATTGATCATTATTGATTAAAGGTTTAATATGCTTATTAATCAAATAAAGAATGAATCTAACTAAAATAGTGCTAATTTGTTCCTCTTCCTCTGAAGTTAATTCATAATCTCCATGTACAATGGCATCTTTAATATTGTTCAACTGCAGTAAATCCGCTTCCATTTCTTTCGATATTTTTAATTTCTTAATCTTGGTAGGTAAATTTTTTATATTCTTTGTATTAAGGGTTGTATCACAATAATTCTCTAGGTTAGCAAAAAATCGAACAAGAAACTTAAAATTATCATCTATGCTATATAAATTCTCCCAAACTTCCATATTTAGCTCTTTCATTGCGGATTCTATTTCTTCTTCTACGTTCCTTGAAATCTTTTTTAAGTAATGGCTATAATCCCCAAATGGGAAGCCAAAGTAGTAACTGTTATATTTAGTTTGTATCTCTTTTGATGAAACCAAATTATCTTGTATTTTTTCCTTTCTTACTATTTCTTTAACAAAACTCAAAACATAATTACAATTTGGACAATAAGTCTTCCAAGTACTAATAATTGCCTCGGGTGGTTTTACTCCATTATTAATATATCCATTAAAACCTGAAAGTTTTTTTCCGTCAGGAGTAGAAAAAATCGCATCTTCAGGGTAAAATGTCCTTGGAACAAATTTATTTTCACAAACAGGACACTTTACCATTTGTTTTTCACTTACTGTCATTGTTCGACCTCAGCAATTTATTTTTATATTTTACTTTTCTTATAATAACGAATTTATTAAATTTTAATATATTTACAATAAAGTGAAGCTAGGAACTTTTATCCCATCACTATAAATTTCGAAATTTATACTATTACTACTTAAAATGAATTTCCATGAAATTATTATATTTATGTGATACTAGGATATTTCTTGAGAATAAATAGTGTGTTTAATTATTGTCTTGAAAACCTTCAGATACTTGTAAATTAGCTAATAAAAGGAATGTATATAAATTTACGTAACATAATGAATCATGGAATGAAGAAAAGTTTTCTCTGGTTAGCAATTCTATTATTATTATTGGGAATTATTTTTCCAGCATATATAACCTGGGCTATTGGAGGAGATATTGGAGATATTCTTGAATGGTCATGGGGATTAAGAATAATAATTCCGCGAGATCTTATGAAGTCAAACACTATAATTAGCTTTGTTCCTTTTATTTTTCCATGGGTATTTACTATATTCATAATTACGATGATAATAATACTTTTTAGTGATATAAAAAGATATGAACAAAAAAAACCTGATCTAAAATATATTAACTTAGCTTTTGCAATCTTATTAGTTATCCTACAATTTCTTTACTATTTGGTCAGTATGTTTATGTGGCCTATTTCAATAAATTTGGTTTTAACTGGTGCTATCATTGTAATTATTAATAACTTAAAAGGAGAAAAAGGAGGACTTTATAGTTTAAAAAGGAAAAGTCTGGTCGAATGGTTGATTCTAATTGGTGGGGTGATAAATTTGATCAGTACCGTTCTAATTTTACTTACATTTAGGAATAGTAGTTTTTTAATGATACAATATACAGGTATATTAATTATTGGAGGTTTATTTCTTATACTAATTGGTGGTTTAATTCCGATTAAAAAAAGAAGACAAGCTAAATTATCATAAAAACATTTTTTTTATGTTAAACAGATGGATGAAAAATAATAGCATCTATCATTAAGTAGACCCCAAAGACGAGCATAAATCCACCAGATTACAGGATATTTCATATCTTTATTATAGCATGAATATGATTTTGGTAAAATTATTGTAAAATTATACTTATATAAGGAAATAAAATAATGTTAAATAAACCCCAATACCAATCATAAAAACTCCAGATATTAGCAAACTATATTTATAAATTTTTGGGTTTAATGATTTGCCTCCACGATAAACAAATGTAGATATAGGGATATACCAAACGATATCACCTAATTCATGACCTATGAAAAAAATTAAGATTGCAAAAGGATTAGCAAAAGATACCCCAATTTTGGACATGATTGATAACCCTGGTAAAACCCACCAAAATTCCCAATATGGATTAATTATTGAATAAAAAATGCCACCAAGAAAACTATTACCTTTAAAATTTTTCAAATTTTGATTGTTTATTTCAAAATCAACCTTGTATTGTTTTTTATATACATTTTTTATAGTTAAAGAACCAAATGCTATCAGACAACTCCCACCAACTATTCCAACAATCATTAAGAAGATAACATTTTTTAAAAATAAATCAGCTCCCGCAAGCAGGGCGATTATTAATATAAATTCTATTAATGCATGTCCTAGTACTATAAAAATTCCCGCAAGATATCCTTTTTTTTGTTTTAGAGATTTATAGATAGTAAAGGTTAATAATGGACCAGGTACTAAAGCACCAGTCAATGCTAGCGAAAAAGAATAAAATAAAATATCCCACATTAATTTTATAAAGTTAGATTTTAATTTATGCTTTTTAGTAAGTTATAAATCTTATAAAGAACATATCGTTTTATTAATTTAATCAGGAATTGCCCAGTTGATTAGTGCTACAATTACAAACACTACTATCAGTATTGGAATCATAAATACTAAAAACAAATAAGATCCTTTTATTAACTCTTTTCGCCAAGATTTAATCCCTTCTTCCCACTTCTTCCGTGTTTCTTCTTGCCAATTTTTAATATCTGCTCTGATTTTTTGTGTCCTTGCTTCCCACTGCTGTTTCGTCTCGATTTGTGTTGTTTTTAAGTCCTCTACCCATTTTTGAAAGTTGGAATTCCATTCTTGAGCGGTATTAGTAAAGAATGTATTTATTTGCTCTTTATTTTTTTCCCATATTTCCTTGTTTTTAGTTTGCTTTTTTTCGATTTCCAAGGCCCAATCTTTGATTGCATTATCTAGATTTTCTTTAGTTTTATTAAAAAATTTATTAATTTTTTCTTTATCCTGATTCCATAACTCTACATTCTTTTTTGATTGCTCTTCTATTGATTTTTGAAATTTATTAAATCCATCTCGTATTCCGTTAACGAAGTTATTCCATCCTTTAAGTAAGATACTATCATTTTTTTTAGGACTCTCTATAATATCAAATTTATTGTTACTTTTAGATAACTCATCAGAATTGTTCTGGTTGCTCATAGATTTTAAATAAGCTACCGATACTTAAATATTTATTTTATCGACGATTTTAATTAAAAATAATCAAAACAGTGAAATCACCATGAAATTTGATATCTTGAAAAAAACACCTTTATATGAGGTTCTATCGGATAGGGGAAAGCGAATAAGTTTACCTGAGGGTATTTTTTACTGGACTGGGAGAGCTAAGAAAGAGGCTGAATATATAGGAACAATCGGAGCAGCGTATGCTTATGAAAAAGATTTTCTGGGCGGTAATTCTATTAGGTGGGTTCCATGTTATTTAGAACACGTAAATGACTATTTTAAAAATCTTGATATAAATGATCTAGTACCTTATGCGTCAATTTCAGGATTAGACGAATTACGTACAATTTGGAAAGAATGGATTATGAAAAAGTCTTTCTTTAAAATAGATACGGAAAAAGAGAAATTACTAAAGCTTGATAAATATACATCTCTGCCTATAATTACTGCTGGTGTAACAAATGCAATCTTTATGAGCTCTACGATGTTATTAAACCCTTCAGAAATTATAATATGTCCAAATAAAAGGTGGGGAAATTATGATAATATTTTTTCGAAATTTTTAGGTGCGAATATACAGTCTTTTGATTTTTTTGTTGATAATAAATTAAACTTAGAAGGAATAAAAGAAGCAATTTACAAAGTAGTGGAAACTCAAAATAAAGTCATATTAATTTTAGGATTCCCAAATAATCCAACAGGTTACATCCCAACATGGGAAGAAAATGCAGGATTAATTCAAATTTTGAAGGAAACTCAAAAAGAAGTTCATCAACCCTTAGTGATTCTTATAGATGATGCTTATGAACCCTATGTTTTCAGTAAGAATGTGGTAAATCGCTCACTATTTTACGACATTCAGCAACTTGATGAAAATATTATACCTATTAAATTAGATGGTATTACAAAAGAACTTCTATTGTATGGAGGGCGTATAGGTTTTGTTACAATTGGTTTAAAACCAAAATGGGTAAATAATGATAAGGAGCTGGAGATATTAAAGAGTGAAATTGACAATAAACTATCAGGTTTTAATAGAAGTACAATTTCAAATTGCAATCACTTTTACCAAGCAGTTACTACTAAAATTTTTAAGGAAAAAGGTATGGATAAAATAATTAAAATTAGAAGTTCAATACAAGATCTACTTGAACTAAGGTTCGAAAAGATAAATTCAGAGCTCAAGAAAATTAAGAATCCAA
>JBHLKA010000018.1:0-29520 GCA_048887145.1 Candidatus Hodarchaeota archaeon | reverse complement strand
TCAAATAAAAAAATATTAATTCCTGGAGATTTAGTCTTTACGGGAGGAAGTTTTGGTCGTTATGATTTTCCTGGAGGCTCATTAAAAACTTTAACGGAATCAATTAAGTTTGTTAATAATTTAGATGTAGAGTATCTACTTCCAGGCCATATGGGAATTAGTATTCAAGGAAATCAGCAAATAGCTCTTTCATATAGAATGGTGCAGTCTATTGGACTTTATTTCTGACTTTTTAAATAATTAATTATATTACTTAATTTAAAGTAAATAATATAAAAAAATAAAAAAATAGAAATTATTTATCAAATTAAATTGAATCTAACTCATCAGGTTCCATTTGGATATGACTCAAAAGCCAATCAATTTGTTCTGCTTTTTTGTTAACATTTAAAACTGTGTTTAAAGGAATAACATCACCGTGTCCTGGCATAAGTGTAATAGATCCTGCTCTTAATACAAAAAATTCAAATACGTCAGGAATTTCTTTTTTAATTCTTAAACTTTTAGTAGGAATTCTTTCTGCGGAAACAAATACACCTCTTTTGTGGTATATTTCATTTCGTTCAATCTTCCAGTAATCAAATTGAGCTGAAATAACAACTAATGCTAGTATAAATGCTAATACGACTGTAGACACCATATAAAACTGCCAAGTTAAATACATGTTAAACATAAATGCTGAAGCAGTCCCTATAGCGCCGGGTACTAAAAATATTACTAACAATATAATGATTACAACAGCAAGAATAAGTAAAAAGAATTTCGTAGATGAGAAATCAAAAGCCATTATGAATAGATTTACAAAGAATACGATCATCCATACATTGCCAAACCATAATTGAGGATCATCGCGAAAACCAAAATATTGTATCAACCAAAGGATAAAGCTGGTAATCAATAAGGGATAAAGGAATATAACTTTTGGATAGGTTTTTAGTTTCACTTCATTAATGCCTTTAAATTTTTGTTCAGTCATTGATAACACACACTTTTTTTTGATATATATTAATTTTTATTAAATAAATGAGTTATTAACATTATATTAGAAATTCTATTTAAAAAACCTTCTTATACATTAAATAATATCCTCAATAGAATTTTTTTAGATTAATTAGAGCTCTATTTCTTTCAATATAAGAATAATTCATCATACTATTAATTGAATGATTAGATTTAAGAATAAAATTAAATTTTAAGTAATACAAATGTCGCATTCTCCTATATTATTATTTGATTTTGATGGTGTTGTAATCACACAGAAAGCCCTTGAATACGCAGCCTTAAAATTATTAAAAAAAAGATTTTATAAATTTCAAAATATTGAAAATCTAAGATTAATCGATTTTGCACGACTTTTTGAAGAAGCAGATTCTAAAAATAGAATCAAGGCTTTAATTCGTGCCTATAAAGTATATAACAAGTATATCCCAAGTAGGTGGAGAAGAATATTTTTTTTTATGAAATATAGGCGTACTTATCCAATTTATGAAAAATATGAGACTTTAAAACATGACTTAAAACCCGTTTTAGTAAAATTAAAAGCAAATGGCTTTCCTTTAGCAATTGTTTCGAACACTAGTGAAGCTCGTTTAAATTTTTTTAGGAATAAATTAGATTTAGATAATTATTTTTCAATCTATATTTCTAGAGATAACACCCCATATAGAAAACCTAATCCTTATCCTATCTTATTAGCTTTAAAGTATATTAAAATGAAATATAAGATTCCAATTAAAAAAGACAATGTTTATTTCATTGGTGACCTCCCAGCCGATATTGAAACTGCAAAAAATGCTGGAATCAATAGTATTGCTTTATTAAGTGGTCATGGACTCGAAGAGGATTTGGAAGAATCTAAACCAACCATTACCATACAAGAAATTAAAACTCTTTTAGAAATTGAACCATTCAAAAAATTCATATTGGATTAAATATTAAAAAAGACGTAATAATGTTTAATCTGGAAGAATTTAAGGATAATGCTATCCTTGAAAGCATCGTTGGGAAATTGAATAAGTATTTAAGTAAAAATAAAGTTGAGAAAGTACCTAAACTCGTCGAGGAATTAGAAGGCCTTTTAAATGAGGATAGTTTGATACTTCCAGTTACCTATATTCTAAGTGTTTTAGCAGAAGAAAATTTTAAATTTATATCTAAGGATATAATTGAAAAGGTTCAGGGGTTTCTAAAATCTCATGAATTAAAGTTAAAATTAAATGCTGTAATTATATTAGGATTTGCAATGATTAAAAATCCAGAATATATTGATAATTATTTAATAGATTTTATATTAGCCTTACAAGATAAAAATTTAGATATTAAAGAGAATGCTTATTACTTTCTTCAAGAGATCATAAAAATTAAACCAAAAATACTATGTACTTATAAAGAATATATATTAAGGGCTCTTTTTGAGGAACAAAATGAAAACAATCTTTATTCGCTTTTAGAGTTTCTTACTAAATGTGATAATTTTTATTTTAATGAGATGTTTTGGTTTAGGAAAGAATTAGATAAAATATCTGCACTCTATTCTGGAAAAAAAGAACCAATCTTTCACAATGTATTAGTAAAACTGTGTAAAAAACTTTATGGGTTTCATAATATTGATGATCTAAGTATTAACAACATTTATGAATTAATCAATAACCAATTAATTATAAAAAAATTCAATTTTACAGATTTAAGTAAGCAAAAAAATATTCAATTAAAGGATTTCATGGAAAAGGTTAAAGATTCTCGTTTTGGGAAGGAAGAGATTTATTTTTACACAAAGAATAATAAAAGTAATGAAATATATTTTTATGAAGTTGAAAAAGAAAAATTGATTAACTTTTTCGAGCAATATAAAAGAATCCCAATACGAACTATTAAAAATTTTCTTACTATCATCGAATCCGAATTAGAGTTAAAATATATAGTTAAAACTTTAATCAAGTTAAAGCATATAAATGGTTATTTTTCAAAGTTAGGATACTTTTATCCTTATAGTTATTTAAAAAATGAATTTGAAAAAAGTATAAAAAATCAAGGAATTATAAGCCTTGAGCAATTTAACTATTTGCCATTAGGATTGATAAAAAAAATTATTAAACATATTTCTGACTCTACAAATCAAAAACTATTATTATCTAAAAATAATACTGCGTTTTATTCTTTAAAAACAATAAACCAAGAGATTAATTTTAAAGCAGCAAAAGATAGTATCGTGGATATAAAACCTTACCGTGAGTTGTTAACTGAAAAAAGTTTTATTAAATTAATAAAAAATCTTCCTAAAGAATATTTGACAAATTATCGTAAGGGAACAGTTTTACTAACAAATTTAGGCTTGATGAAAGTAAAGAATGAAATTGAAAATTCCAAAATTTTAGGATATTTATCCATACCTAAAATCTCTGAAAAATTAGGAATTAATAAAATTCTGCTAGTTGATGTCTTAGATCATTATATTGACCCCAGAAGCGGTATTTTTAACAAAGAAAAAAACATATTTTATTATTCCAAATTTCTAAATGATAAAATTGAGAAAATCAATCGCCTTTCTGATAATAAAGAAAAGGAAAATCAAATACTACAACTAACAAAAGAATTAAAAATTCAAAAAGATCTTATATTAGCAAAAATTGATGAAAACCTTAAACTTATTGGTGAGGATATAAAGCAACAAGATAAATTAGTTATCACTAAATATCTTGAAAAAACTGGAATGAATGAGGGTGAGTTTTTTAAGTTTATTGAGGATCTAGGGCTTAAATATTTAAAAAAAGGGGACGTGTTAATTTTCAATGAACATAAAATAAAAGAGGCTGAAAAAGAAATAAAAAGCATATTATTAAACAAATCGAAAACTCAAGACCATATTTTACTTGGAGGTTTTGATATAACTTCAAGTTTAGTTGAAAGCTTGTTAAAAGAGATGCAGAATGACGAGAAAATCATTGGAATTTTTTATAAGGATGATGTTGAGAAAAAATTTTATACTCAAAAAGGAATTGAAAAATTACTTCTCCAAAATAGCTCGATGTTTTCTTTTCATGATCTTTTTTATGGTAAAGAATTATTGGAGCAAGAAATTGAATTATTACGTTCAATTTTAGAGAATATGTTGAATAAAAGAATTTTAAAAGGGAATTTTGATGAAGAAAGCCTCACATTCTCAAGTTTTGAAGTAATATTTGCTCAAGATTATAATAGTATGTTAAGAGAGTTTGAAAAAACCGTAAATAGTTATATTACTATTTTTAATTCGGAATTTCATAAAATTAGAAAGATTTTAACCAAAAGTAATGAAAATATTTTTCCGCAGGAGATAAAAGAGATTCAAGCATCAATTGATAGAATTAATGATCAATATATTAGATGGAGAAGTGGATTAGAAGCTTTTATTCGGAAAGTAAATATTCAATTGCTAAAAAAGCAGGGATATACCATGAAAAAATATAAGATGATGATTTCCTCAACAGATAAAAAAGAAGATATCAAATTGTTTGAGGATGACCCCGAAGTACAAGAAAAGTTAAATGAATTTAATTCTTGGATTAAATTATTCAACGATATAGAATTAAAATATGGTAACATTATCTTTTACCAAAAAAGATTAATAAATAATCCAGATAATAAAAAAAACAAGAAAAGACTTGAAAGTTTATTGGAACAATTAGAACTATTATAGCCTTTCTTTTTCAATTTGATCCATTAGTTTATTAACATTTATTTTTTGGTTTAATTTTATTTTGTATGTTTTTGGACTAAAAGAACCATTTATCTCCAAAATACCTTCTTTTTCAAGATAATCTAATGATCGCCATATGAAATTTATTTTTGAACGATTTGAAGATTTTATGTTATTGCATCTCCTAATTCTCTTAGTATTTACAACGGTGACGTTATTATCTATTAATTTATTAATAGCATCGAGAGTTTCTCTTAAATTTTTCAAGAAGAAATCCATAAAATCCTCGCTTAGGGATAATTAATACTTAATAAATCGTATGTTTAGTTATATTCTTATATTTATAAAGTTTTTTTCTTCTAATAAGAAATTATGTAAAATCGTGATATCATGAGAAATTAGAACTATTCAAAGCATTATATTATAGATTTTAACTTAAATTTCAATGTCGAAATACTCTTTTACCACAAAATACTAACGCACAATTTAATTCATCAGCCTTCTTAATAACTTCCTTATCTCTGATTGAACCTCCAGGATTAATTATAGCTTTAGCTCCTGCTCTCACTGCAGCCTCTAATCCATCTGGAAAGGGAAAGAAGGAGTCAGTTCCCATTAATGAGTCTTTCAACTCATCTTTATGCCCAAATTCTATTGCCTTTTGAGCTGCAAGCTTGATTACATGAATTCTTGATTGTTGTCCTGCACCAATACCTATTGTATAAATACCATTCTTATATACTTGAACAAAAGAAGCAGAATTCGATTTCGCCCACTTTGAAACTTTATAGGCAAAAATCAGAGCTTCCTTTTCATCATCATCCACATCTCTTTTGCTTACAACTTTCCATTCTTTAATAATGGGTTTAATATCATATTCTTGAATAACAGCTCCTCCTAAAGTTGTACGTATTTCAAATTGTTTATAAATTTCGTCCCTTTTATCAAGAAAATCTCCAAATTCAAGAATTATCATGTTTTCTTTTTGTTTTAATATTTCTAAAGCTTCTTCTTCAAATTTTGGTGCCAATAATACTTCTACAAAAATCTTTTCCTTATTAATGAGAAAATCTGCTATATTTTTTGTGAGTTTTTGATTAACGCCCCAAATTCCTCCAAAAGCAGAAAGAGGGTCACAACTATAAGCCATTTTTACTGATTTCAATAAATCTGCTTTATCAATAGCAACTCCATTTGGAGATGTGTGCTTCAAAATTGCAGTAACATTATGAACTTTTCCAAAATCCAAGAGCATTTGAATACAAGAATCAATATCTAGATAATTATTGAATGAGATTTGCTTTCCACTAAGTTGTTTAAAGTTATGAAGCCCATATTTAGTTGATACGTCAAGATAATAAGCAGCTCGTTGATCCCAATTCTCTCCGTAACGACAATCTTGAACTTTCCTATAAGTCTTATTTATAAAATCTCCCAGTTTAATACCTGGATTGAAATATGATTGTAAATAATCTGCTATAGTAGCATTATAGTTTGTCATGATAATAAATACTTCTTGGGCAAGTTTAGCTCTTATTTCTTCGCTTATCCCCCCTTTCTTTTTTAATTCATCTAAAATTGTATTATAATACTTCGGACTCGGAACAACAACGACATCGGGATAATTTTTAGCCGCAGCTCTTAACATTGTAGGACCCCCTATATCAATCATTTCAAGTGCTTCGTGTAAAGTGATATTCGGTTTAGTTATTGCTTCATCGAATCTATATAAATTACATACAACCATATCTATAGGGGGAATATTATATGTATTAGCATCTTTTAAATCTTTTTCTAAATCTCTTCGATATAAAATACCCCCTGCTATTTTTGGGTGGAGTGTTTTTACCCTACCATCAAACATCTCTGGAGAATTAGTGTAGTCTGAAACATTTGTATACTTTATCCCATTTTTTTCTAATAGAATTCCTGTGCCACCAGTAGATAGAATATCAATATTAAAATCTTCAACTAGTTTTAATACAAAAGGAATTAAATCACTCTTATCAAAAACGCTTACTAATGCTCTTTCAATTTTTTTCATAAAAAGCCATCCTATTTTTGCTAATATTACTAAATTAAATATCTAAATTGTATTAAATTGCTTAATAGATAATTAATAAATAGAATTTAAATAATAATTACTTATATAATTTCATAAATCCTAATATTTTCCAATCAAATCGTGTGTTCTTACTTCTTGACGACCGAATGGAGTGATTACACCGATTCTTGCATTTTTCATGTCTTTAATTTTCCTTGCTCCAGCATATACCATTCCATTGATTAATCCTTCTTTTAATGATAGAATAACTCCATCAAGATCTCCAACATAAGGGATATATGCTGAAATCCCTTCAGCGAGTATTTTTGAGCCTTCTATATAGCGATCTGATATGAAACCAGAAGTTCTTGCTTCTTTACTACCCATACCCCTATATACTTTCACTTTCTGTCCTTGTATAGTATCTATATACCCAGGACTTTCTGTACAGCCTGCAAAGAAATGACCAGACATAATTAAATCAGCTCCTGCTGTGAATGCTTTAGGAATATCACCTGGATTTTTAAAACCTCCATCAGCAATTAAACTGAGTTCTGGTTTATAATCTTTAATAGCATCCGCTACTTGAGCAGTTGCAAATAAAGTAGGCGCTCCTACTCCAGTTTGAATTGAAGTAGTACAAATCGAACCCGAACCCATTCCTACTTTTAATCCAATAAACTTTTCTTCAGTAAAATCACATTGAGAAATAATAAACTCTGCTGCTTCATATGTACCTATATTTCCTAATACAAAATTTGATTCTAATAAATTCATTAATTTTTTCGTACCTTCAATATCAGCTATTTTATAAAAATCAGCAACATCAATAAAGAAAATATCAACATATTTATCTATTTCTTTTAACATATTTTGACCTTGTAATGATTCGGGAAATTTAGGAGATAATGCTAGTGCGCAGATCAAATGACCTTCATTATCCATTGAAGCTAAAGGAAATTGTGGAGCCAAATCTTTTTTAGTAATTAAGCCTTTAAGATGTCCATTTTCTATTACAGGAAGTTTTTCAATTCTATGCTTAAAAAGTTTATTTAAAGCTTCCTCTCTAGATGCACCGGGTTCAATAGAAATCACATTTTTTGTCATATATTCCTTTACTTTCCCGTTTTTAATATCATTTTCTGAATAAGGCATATCCCGTTTTGTTAAAATGCCACACACTTTATTCTCGTCATTGACTACGACAAGTCCGCTAATGTTATAATTTTCCATCCTATATTTTGCATTAGTGATTGGATCGTCAGGAGTTATCGTCGCAACATCTTCAATAATAAAGGATCTAGCTCTTTTAACAATTCTTACCATTTCTAATTGCCTTTCATAGGAACAATTGCGATGAAGTACTCCTAATCCTCCTAATAAAGCCATTTTGATAGCCATTATTTCTTCTGTTACTGTATCCATAGCTGCTGTCATGATAGGTAAATTAAAATGATAATGCCCTAATTTAGAGGATATATCTACATCATTGGGTTCAAAATTCGTATACCCTGGCTGTATAAGAATATCATCAAAAGTAGCAATTATATCTTCATAATGAACCTTTTTACGAAAGTAATCAGACATTTTTATCTCCACGATTGATTTTCTTATTGTTAAAGATTCAATGTAATTAATTTCTAGATTCTAAATATTAATAATAAAGAAAAGACATATTATAAAATTTTATCAATTTATATTATGAAAAATATATATCTTTCATATAAGCTTTTATTTAATTCTTATCCCTACATACGTGTTAAGTTTGTCCTTTGCATATTTTGTATTCGAGGGTCATTAATAAAATGATCTAGGGTTTTTATGAAAATTTCTCTATCTAGTTTGATATTTGGAGTCTCTATAGAACAAAAATTACTTAAATGATCATTAAAAACTTGTGAGGTGACATTATTTCCCAGGTTAGCTATGATATCTCTTTCTTCTTTTAGATTTTCAACAGGAGATAATAATTCAAATTCGTTATTCTTCCATTTATTCCAAAGTTCTGAGAAGGGTACAATATTTAATGTTCTGAACCTAAAAATTGTTGGATTAATTTCCGTTAAGACTTTAGCAGTTTCTTTTACGTGTTCTTGAGAGAATTTTTTACCACCTAATCCAAGAATTACATATAAACTTAAATTTATCCCAGCCTTCAAAATACGTTTTCCTGCGGCTATCATAGATTTAGCATTTGTACCTTTTTTCATCATTCTTAATATCTTACTACTCCCACTTTCTAATCCCATATAAATTATGTCTAATCCCGCTTCTGCCAATTGTTTAAGCTCATCATCCGATTTTCTTAGGATGTCTAAAGCTTTTGCATAGCAACTCACTCTTGGAACACTTTTAATTTGTTCTCTAACATATCTAATGATTTCTACTAAATAATCTGTTGGAGCAGAAGTAGGATTACCACCCGCTAGAAATACAGGAGATCCATGATAATTATGCTCTCTATAATAATCAATATCTCTTAAAACATCTTCTATTGGTCGGATTGCATAATTTTGAATAATCCCATACATTCCTTTATACGTTCCACAAAAGACACATCGATTCCATGAACAGCCACCCGTAACTGGAATCAATATTGAACGAGAAGCACCTTCAACCGGAGGTCTAATAATTATATATTCAGGTGGTACAATTTGTAAATCTGTGTTATCCATTTAAAAAACTAATTTCTATTTAATTTCTGTTAATTAATATTTGAATTAATTCTTAAGTATTATAATGAAAAAGAATTTTAATTATATTTGGGACTAGGAAAAAAATATCCTTGAAAATAAAATTTGAAATAATATCTCATTTTATATTATTTATTATTTCATTATATCTCCCAAATTAAAAGAAGTAATAAGTAATGGTGTTTAAATTGAATAAACCTATTGAACAAGAAAAAAGGATATTTTATACTTTTAAAACAGTCATTATTGGTGCTCAGAGTGTAGGGAAAACTTGCTTATTCAATCGGTTTTGTTTTAACTCTTTTAATTTCGACACATCACTCACGATTGGAATCAATTTTCACTCATTAAATTTGAAAGTTAAACAACAAGACCAAATGGATATGTTGGGGGAAAAATATATTGTTAATTCAATTTTTGATTTTGGTGGTCAAGAAAGATTTAAGCCTCTATTACCAAAATTTTTAGAAGGAGCTAATGGTGCCTTATTAGTATTTGATTTAGTTAATAAAAAGACCTTTGCCCAACTAGATTTCTGGTATGATCAGTTAATAGAGCACGCTAATGGTTATTATATTCCTAAAATTTTAGTGGGTAGTAAATTCGATTTGGTAGGAAGTATTCCGAAAGAAGATAGAGTTGAGGATAATGCAATAAATCAATTTGTAGAAGAAAATAAATTAGAAGGATTCTATAAAACATCCGCTTTAGAAAATTATAATGTTGTACAAGTATTTAAAGAATTAAGTAATTTAATGCTTAAAAAACAGAATTCTAATTTTATTGTGTCAGAATAAAAATTTAAATCTAAAATTCTCTCATATAGATATAATCAGAGAACTCATTAAAGAAAATTTTTTGCTCCTTATTTAAATCTGGGTAAATATCCTTCAAATAATTTTTACCCTGAGAAACTAAGTTTTTTGAGAAGTGTTCTGCCGTAATAACCGAATTTGTTTCAGCAAAAATGAGTTCCACTTGTTTAACATCATCCTTCGATAAATCATCCAGGCGATAGATTTCATTTAGAGATTTGGATTGTTCTTCATCTGAATTTTGGATTGCTAGTATATAAACAAAATTTTTCTTAATCTTTCTTTTTATATCCTCTTTCAAATCAAGGATATCATCACGAATAGCATGAGCTTGACCTATTCTTAACATAGCTTCGCTTAATGGTCTTATCTGATAGTGTAAATTTCCTTTAGCTAAAATTGCTCCTATTTTAACAGATTTTTCGAGTAATCTTGCTCTTTGCATCTCAGCAATATTAAGATATTGTTCTAAAGTCATAGTAATATTATGATAATTCATATATTCTTCTATTATATGACCCTTAATTAGAAAATCCATCGCTTCAGTATATTCATTTATTGCTAATAATTTCAAATCATCAGGAAATATTGAATTTTTAATTACATTCAATCCTAACAGGTAGCCATGAGTCCCTCCCAAAATGCTCATGTCTCTCCCATACATTTCAATAATATCATCTTTATGAGAAAATTCAAGATTTTTGTAGACTCTTTCTATCTCTTTTTTCAACTGGATATGAAATGTTGGTTTAGTTCTCCTTTGCTCTTCAGCATCTATGAGATCATCATGTATTAAATGACCACTATGTAATAATTCTACTGCTAAAGAGACTTTTCGAATTTGTTCAATCTGTTCAGTTAAATAAATTGGATTTACGATTCCAATAAATGCAGCTATCAATAATATGGAGTGAAGCCTTTTTGCCTTTTTGTTCATTATAAACTCCTGTAATTGGGAGATAAAATCTTTTAGGAGTATTTCGTGCTCACTATTATTCAAATTATTAAAATATTTACCTAATTCCGCATCTATGGCTAATTTTTCTTTTCTAAGGAATTCTTCAATCATAAAATATACAACTTTTTCATATATCTTGCTATAAATATAAAAAACTACTTAATATATCTTTTACCTAAACAAGATTTTTATGCTTTTTATTACAATAGTTAAATAAAGCAAATTATACAAACTCGTATGTGTTGTAAAGAATGTTAATTGCAGTCATATCAGATACGCATGATCATCAAGATAATATTCTAAAAGCAGTTTCAATAATGAATGATAGGTCTGTAGATGTATTAATTCATTGTGGAGATTATTGTTCACCTTTTACGAGAAGATGGTTCGATAACTTGAATCAAACTATAAAGAAGAATTTTTTTGGAGTATTTGGGAATAATGATGGTGATCATGTATTTTTAAGGCAAAATTTGGGTCAAATATGTAAATTTGTAGAAAATGGTCATGAGTTAGTTAAAGAATTTGATGGAAAAAGGTTAATTGCCTCACACATGCCAAAACCAGATGTAATAGACGCGTTGGCAAGATCAGGTACTGTTGACATTGTTTTATCAGGGCATACTCATTCAATTGTAAATAAAAAATTTAACAATAATGTTTTAATACTAAATCCTGGGGAAGCTTGTGGATATTTAACAGGAAAAGGTACTTTTGCTATAGTTGATACAAACAAATTAGAAGCTGAAATTATATACCTATAATTTCATTTTTTTGTGATTGTTTTTTAAAATTTAATAAGTTTTTTTTAATTATTTTCCATTTATCTTTATTATGGTTTTACCTTTAGAGAATATTGTTGTATTAGATTTAAGTCGCATGCTTCCTGGTCCATATTGCTCAATGATATTATCGGATTTAGGCGCAGAGGTTATTCATATCAACGATCCAAGATTTCCATATGGAAATCCTCCACCCTTCTTTCAGAAAGGGAGATATAGAGAAAGTGCTTTTAATTCGATCCTAATGAGGAATAAAAAATCAATTTCACTTAATCTTAAAAAAGAGAAAGCTTTAGATATTTTCTATAAATTAATAGAAAAAGCGGATGTGATTTTAGAAACTTTCAGACCAAGAGTTACGGAAAAATTGAAGATAGATTATGAAACCGTTTCAAAAATTAATCCGTCTATTATATATTGCTCATTGACAGGATATGGTCAATATGGTCCCTACGAACAAATTGCTGGACATGATTTAAATTATATTGGCATTTGTGGTATTTTAGAATTAAATAAAGAGAGAGAATTTTTTGGTAAGGAAGAACAAGAAAGAAAGCCAATTGTACCAGGTGTACAAGCTGCGGATATAGGAGGCGGATTGGTTTCTACAATTAGCATCTTAGGTGCTATAATCGAAAGAGAGAAAAATTCAGATAGAAAGGGTCAATATATTGATATTTCTATGACTGATTGTGTTTTTTCATTTATGCCTATGGCAGCAGCTTTCGAATTTTCAAAAGGTTTAAATGATGGAATGATTCAGCCAAAAAATCCACTTCATGGCGAGGTCCCTTTTTATTCAGTTTTCAGGACTAAAGATAACAAATATTTATCTGTTGGTGCTATTGAGGTTAAATTTTGGCGTGAAGTTTGTAAGGGTATCGGACGAGAAGATTTAATCTCTAAAGGTAATGCTCAAGGAAAAGAAAAAGAAGAAGCTTTTCAGGAAATGCAAAAAGAATTTTTAAAGAAAACTCAAGATGAATGGACTGAGATTTTTATCCATCGAGATGCTTGTGTTATGCCAGTAAAAACATTTAGTGAAGCTTGTAATGATCCACAAATTAAAGCAAGGAAAATGATAATCGAGTTAGATCATCCAAAATTCGGAAAAATTCAAAATATTGCTTCGCCTATTAAATATTCAAGAACTCCATTAAGAATAAGAAGTTTGGCTCCAAAAATAGGTAAACATACAAAAAACATATTAAAATCTCTTAATTATACAGATGATGAAATTAAAAATTTCAAGAAACAAGGAGTAATATAGTGTACTTCTTTTTATTTTGACCTAAAAATTTTTTTATCATATGAAGAAATTTTTAATTAATAATTTGATGAATCCTTAGAATTTAATTTAATTAATCTGAATTGGTGATTTATTATTCCAAGATATTGTACTGAATGTGGAAATCCTTTAAAAGAAAAATATGAATATTGCATCAATTGTGGTAAGCCTGTACAGCAACCAGAGAGTCTTGTCAAATTAGAAAGCCTACAAGAAATAAAAGAGGAAAAAAGAGAGTCTAAATATATTCTTACATCTTTCCAACGCAAAGTTTTTTTAAAAAGGATATTGCCAATTCTCTTGATAGGCTCAATAATTTGGTTAGCTAGTGAGATATTTTTTGATCTTCTCTTTGGAGAATTTGAATTTAATTTTAGTTTTTTAGTTGTTTATGTTAGTATGATAGTGCTTGAAGTAAATCTATTTATTGTGTTTTATTTTGTATCAAAAAAAGATAAAACTAATGCGGGGCTTATAATTTTTTTCGCATTTTGTTATATAGCAGGTATTCTTAGCCTTCCCATAATTATTTTTACTGAATTTCTCCCTCAAGTCCGTATGTTTATTACTTTAACGTTTGGGGCAGAAATTATAGTTTGTATAATTGGTATTGTTTTAAGGGAAAAGTATTTTGCCAAAGGATACTTATGGGCTCATATTATTCTTTTTTTAGCTGGAATAGCTGTAGTAGAATTTATATTTATTATAATTTTTAATATACAGAATTTCTTATTAACGATTCCCGTTACGCTGGCTTATATATCTATTGTGTCATTAACAATAATGTTTTATGGATCAAAAGCAGTACAAAAAACCGAAAAAGGATCTTGGATATATATCTTCTTTAAGGTTGAGGCTATTTTACTATTAGCTCTTATAGTAGCAATAATTGTAGTAGTAGTAGTTCTTATATTCATTATAATCGCTATTGCGGTTGGTGATTCTAATATTGATTTATCTGGTCTCACCTGGGGAAGTGGAACCAGAAGAAAGAAGAAAAAAAGTAAGAAATAACCATTTAATCATTATTGAATTTAATTACCACTTTTAGACTTTGAGAAATATCTTCCGATAAGTATTAAAAATGCTTTCTGCTATGGAATTCGTCCTATCTAATTGTATTAAATAATATTATAAAAAATTCAAAATTTCGTTTTATTTTTCCTTTTTACTCGCAAATATATTACACAACTTACTGAAATTATCCCTATTAAAAGAGTTATTATTTCGAATCCTGGAATTGCATATCCAGTTGCTCCTGATATGGTTAATGTGAAAGAGATATATCCAGTTGAGGGAAAATCCCTCTCAACCCTGATGTAATAGTGAGTACGGCTATAGACATAAGCATAAACTATATCAGAAGTACTATCACTTGAACTTGAGTCTTCAG
The DNA here is from genome assembly GCA_048887145.1 of Candidatus Hodarchaeota archaeon. Taxonomy (GTDB): domain Archaea; phylum Asgardarchaeota; class Lokiarchaeia; order Sigyniarchaeales; family SOKP01; genus SOKP01. The sequence goes on along the minus strand of JBHLKA010000018.1, from coordinate 14,872 downwards.
TTAAATAATATTCATCATAAAGATCAAGATCAACGTCATATGATGGGTAGCCAACTTCTATATCTACTATTAAATAATCTCCTGATCTACAATATACTTTGTAATATGCGTAATCATCGTAGTAATCTAATTCTTCATAATAAGTTCCATTCCTTTTAATCTCAGCATCACTAAATCCATATCCATATCCTAGTGATGTTGGAATTAATAAGCAGAAACTTACTAAAAATATTATTGAAATTAAAATTATAATTTTTTTATTATTTAAGATTTTTAACACCCTCATTTAAGTTAAATTTTGATATTCTAAAATAAGACAAATTTATATAAAAATCTAGTTGAAGAAACTTTAAAATAAACTTAAAAACTGAAATCAAATACGACTTTTATTGCTTTTGATTCTCGTTTTTTGGTTAAAACATCAAACGCTTTCTGATAAAGTTCAAGTGGAAATTTATGAGTTACTAATGGAATTGTACTTAATTTTTTATTCTCAAGAAATGTTAAAAAGAATTCAAAGGCATGAGCTTTCTTTCCTTCAAATATTTCGATTGAAAATGCATTAGAACCAATAATTTCAATTTCTTTAAAATAATGTAGAGTATTTTCCCATCTCTTTGGTGTACTTACACCGAGAAAAACTATTTTTCCTTGAGTTGTTATTATTCGAGCCCCAATTTCCAAAGTATCTGATGATCCTATTGTGTCAATAATTCCATTTGGACCATCCATTGTCCATTTATGTCCTCTCTCAGGTGTATAAAGCTCAACATTAAAGTAATTTCCAATTTCTTCAATTAATTGATTGCCAGTACTCATAAATACATAGTTAGCACCAAGTTTTAAGGCCATCTGTTTTTGAAATTTATATCTTCCGATTGCAAGAATATTTTCGACATTGAACAGTCTTTTTAAACAAATTATACATAATAAACCGATGATACCTAAACCATATACTAAAATTGTTGAATTAGGTTTTGGGTCTAAAATTAAAATTGAATGAAATGTGACTGAAAAGGGGTCAGCTAAAATCGCTTCTTCAAAACTCACATTATCTGGAATTTTAAAACATTGAGATTTATGCACAGTAAAATACGGAGCAAAACCTCCATAACCTATGGTAGTTCCTAAAAGCATACCAGGTGGTAAAATACCTCTTTGAAAATTTTTACAATGTGGATAATCGCCTTCTTGACATCTAGAGCATAATGGCTTAATACCACGAGGTTCGCAAGAAAACCAAGGACTTATAGCCACTCTATCACCTTCTTTGAATTCAAAAATATTTTCTCCTATCTTATCAACAATTCCAACCGATTCATGGCCCATTATATGAGGAAATGAAATAAATGTACGTAGAGGATTATCAAGTGCTCCACTTAAAGTTAATTCTTTCATGTCGCTTCCGCATATCCCTGAATAAACAGTTTTAACCCGTATCCAATTTTCATTGGGAAGAGTTGGTATTATTATTTTTTTTATGCCTACAGGACTACCTTTCCTCCAATATCCGCTTTTATCTCTTTTTCCTCGAAGAAAAGCCTTAATTAGCTTTAGTTTTTTCATTTCAAATATTAAGGCATCCATAGTTTCTTTATTTGTCAACTCAAAATTCCGCTCCAAATATTTAATCTTCAAATTTAAAGGCTACTTTAATCGCGTTATATTTATCTTGATAATGAGCAGCTAAAAATGCTTTTTTATATTGAGATAATGAAAATTTATGAGTAATCATAGGAGTGGGATCTATTCTTCCGTCATTAATAAATCGAAAATAGTGAAAATATGCATGTTCTTTTCGACCTTCATATTCTTCTATAGAAAATGCATTACTTCCAGTAATATTTATTTCTTTAAAATACCAAGGTGTCCATTCATAACGCTTTGGGGTAGAAACACCTGTTACAACTATTATGCCAGAGCTTTTTTTTCCTTGGTTTTTCATTCGAGCTTTAACAATTCGTAATCCAGTCTCAAGTGTTTCAGGTGAAGCAACTGTATCAAAAAGAATATCAACACCTTCAATTAACCAAGGTTTTTTCTTTTTTAAGTAGTAGATATCACAATCAACGTAATCTGCTACTTCTTCAATAATATTATAAGTTGGCGTTGCTCTAATAACTATATCCGCTCCAAATTTTTTTGCCATATACGCTTGATGAGAAAACTTAGCGATGGCTATTACGGTTATATCCTTAAAAATATTCTTTAGGATATGTATTGTCAATAACCCCAAATTACCGCATCCATAAACAGCACATATTAAACCAGGTTGTAAATTTACTTTTAAAGTTGAATGAAACGCAACAGAAAAAGGATCTGAAAGAATAGCTTGATCCCATGATATGTTATCAGGAATAGGGATTGCCATTATTTTGTGTGCTGGAAAAAATTCAGCAAATCCACCAGTACTATCACTACTATTACCTGTGTGAATCCCAGAATTTAAAATTCCTTTTGAAAAATTTCTACATAGAGATTTTTTACCTTCTTTACATGCTTTGCAAGGTGGTTTAATTCCTCTTGGCTCACAACTGATCCAAGGGTTCAAAGCAACACGATCCCCCTTTTTAAGCTTAAAAGCCTTTCCAACTTTATCAATTGTACCAACAGCTTCATGTCCAAGAACCTGAGGCCAAGATATAAGTGCAGTCATTGGATTATCGATATTACCATCTAAAAAAATTTGTTTATGGTCTGAACCACATATTCCACAATACTTAGTTTTTATAACACACCAATCATCTGCTTTAATCTTTGGATATGGCAATTCTTTTAATCTTAATGGTCCAAATCTAGAGAGGTATCCCCTTCTGTTTAAAGAACCGAGAACTTTTGCCGTTGCAAGTCTGGAAAATTTGTATTTAAAGAGAAGGCTTTTCATGTAATGCTTACTTTACGGGTATTTTTTATTATTTTAAAACAACAATATCAAATTTTTTAGCTGTTTGCATATTAATGAATATAATTAAATAAAGCTGAGTCAAAAAGTTTTACATGAATATAGATCAAAGGTTATATGATATAATAGAGAGTTCGGTTATAGATTTAGTGTTGTCCGTACCATGCATTTTGTTAAAAGGTATTTTAGAGTTAATAAATGAAAGAAAAGAAATTTTACATATTCCCGTAACCCGTGAGGAAGAAGGTGTTGGAATTGCGGCAGGGGCTTATCTTGGAGGAAGACATCCTGTAATCTTAATGCAAAATTCGGGTTTAGGAAATTCAATCAATGCTATAAAATCTTTACTAGAATTATATAATATTCCTATTATTTTTATCATGAGCCATAGAGGAGGAAAGGGTGAAAAAGTTTTAGCGCAAATACCGATGGGAAAAATAACTAATAAATTATTAGATGTAATTGGAATAAAAACTTGGTCTATAAAATCCGGTAAAGAAATCACAAAGCTTGAAGAAGCAATCACCTATAGTCAAGAACATAAAAGCTCTGTTGGCATTCTTCTACAAAAATCATTATGGGGTGAGGAATTATGAAAAGATTTGATGCAATAAATAGAATTGTTGAAATTTTAACTGAAGAATTGGTGGTTTGTAATATTGGATTCCCTTCAAAAGAATTATATCATCTCAGAGATCGCCCCCAAAATTTCTATATGATGGGTTCGATGGGCTTAGCATCCTCTATTGCTCTTGGATTAGCAATTTCTCAACCAGAAAAAAAAATATGGTGTATTGATGGAGATGGTTCAATACTCATGAATCTTGGCAGTCTAAGTACTATTGCAAATATTAATCCAAACAATCTAACATTGATAGTTATTGATAATGAATCTTATGGTTCTACAGGAGATCAGTACACATACACTTATAGTAATACCAAATTAGAAATAATTGCTGAAGGTGCTGGCTTTAAGTCAATAGCAAAGATTACAAAAATAGAGGAAATTGAAAATGTATTGAGAAATTTAGGTAAAGGATGTCATTTTGTTTTAATTAAAACTAAACCTGGAAGTGCTTTAGTTAGTAATATTCCTCTTAAACCGATAGAAATTAAAAATCGATTTATGCAATCAATTACCGAGACTTAAACTATGTTAAAAAAAATTGAAACCTTAAAAGAAGTTTTGAAAAAGAACCCCAGAAATTCAAATGCGTGGATACAAATTGGATATTTGTATTTCCAAAAAGATGAATATGAAAATGCTATTAAGGCTTATAAAAAGGGCATTGAGCTTAATCCGAATGAAGCAATTAATTGGCATAACCTAGGATATATCTATTATGAAATTGAGGAATATGAAAATGCTATTAACGCATTAAAAAAAGCTTTAGAATTAAATCCTAATCTTACAATCTCATGGTCTGAGCTTAGTTCTGTTTATATTGATATGGGAAATTTTGATAAAGCCATAATTACCTGTAAAAATACCTTGAAGCACAATCCTAAGGATGCATCTGCTTGGACAAATCTGGGTTCCGCATATTATAATAAAAAGTTATATGAAAAAGCGATTGAAGCTTTAAGCAATGCATTACAAATCATACCGAATTTAGATTTTGCTCAAGAAATACTTGAGTTAGCAAAGAAAGCAAAAGATGAAGAATTAAAGAAACATTAAAAAAACTTGAAAAAAAAAAACTCAATTTTTTTAACACACATAACTTTATTTAATAATTGTTTTATTATATTTTAAGGAGTATTTGTCCTTCAATTAACGTTTTACCATTTAAAAATGACGGAAGATTTTGAAAGAGAAAAAAATGAAGACCCTGATTATGATAGAGAGAATATCCAAGAGAAGGAGGAAGAAAAAATAAGTAAGCCAGTCATTATAAAAGCTGAAGCTTATAAAACAATAATATTATATGCCAGTAGATATGCAAATGATGCATTACCACCTAAAGATTGGAAGGAAATCTATGGAATTTTGACTGGCTACTCGGATGAAGATTTTGTTTATGTAGAGAATAGCTACGCGTTAACTTTTGGACATGATACAGATGTAAGTTTGGATGAGCGGCATTATGTTTTTATTGATGAGATACAACAACAATTAGATAAAGAAGAGAAAGGTCATTTTATTGTAGGTTGGTTTCATTCTCATCCAGGATTATCTCTCTTCTTTTCTTATGTTGATTTAATAAATCAATTAGGATTTCAAGCAAAATATAATGATGCCATTGGATTAGTATTTGATCATACGTTATTAGGAAAAAAAAGGGAAGAGAAGATTGGTGAGAACATTCTTACTAAATATGAGACTGGATTTGAAATTTATCGATTAACTGATGTAAATCTGGATCCAAATTCTCCTGAATTTGAAAATAACTATCATAAAGTAGATTATATAGTTAAAGGGTTAAATAAGTATTTTTTTGCGAATGTTTTATCTGAATTATCTGCGTTAGTCGCAGCTGGCAAGCCCTTACAATCAGCATATAGAGAAGATATACAAAAAGCAACAGAATATAAAGATATGCAAGACTTTGAAAATAGTAACCCAAACTCAGATAATTTAATATCTGAATTAGACTTAAAGTCAGAGCCTAAGGACTTAGTTGATATTCCAATGAATGAGGATTTCTCTTTTGGGTTTAGTAACCTTTTTTATGACACCTCAAAACAAGAAAGTCTTTCTGAATCTACCAATTTAAAAGAGCGAGCTGAGCATTTAATATATGAGGGAAATAAGGCATTTCAGAATAAAGATACATTTACAGGAATTGAAAAATACCGTCAGGGTATCGAAAAATATAACGAATTAGATGATATTGATCGTGTTTTGGATTTATTGAGAACTGTAGCAAAATTATGCATTTCGAATAATCATTTAGTTTTAGCAGAGGAATTTGCAGAACAGTTGTTCGAGTTATCTAAGCAGAATAATAAATTGTTTTATTTAGGAGTAGCAAGTTATATAATTGGATATCTCTCATTAAAAACAGGAGATACAGAAGTTTTAAAGAATGCCTTGAAGAAAATTGAAAACTCAGCTATATATTTTGGAAAAGTAATGGATTATGCCGGGGCTGGTATGAGTTATAATAAAATTGCTACAATTTATCAAACAAGACTAAAAAATTACGATAGTGCATGTCTTTTTTATAAAGAAGCTATAGAAAATTATAATAAAGCTATAATTCATAGTCACCATTTAAGAAAATCTCTTTGGAGTAAACCTGAACTACTTAGTGAAAAAGTAATTGAATTAAGAGATTTAGTTGAGGAGCTAATCCCAAATATTGAGAATTCCCATATAAAAGAAAAAATAATTAACGACCTTAAATTTATTAGATACAATTATTAACTCTCTTTTTGATATTAACTCTTTTTATTAATGAAAAAAAATATATTCTAAGGTATATTATTTTAATTACTTCTTTTGGTGATGTTATTATACCACGTCGAAAACAGAAAATAAAGTATTCAAGAAAAATCGCTTGTAAGCATCTAAAACCGTTAGGAGATATTTCTAACAGTCTGCAACCTTTATGCATCTGCCCTTCTAGAGATCTAATACTCGGTAGGAGAGCTTATGTATGTCAGGTATGTACAATCTATGATCCTGTAAAATCTAATAGCAAGATACAAGAAGTTTATGAAGAGAGTAGAAAAATTGCAGAAAAAAAGATTTTAGAGAAAAAGATTAGTTTAGAGGATTTCGAACTTAAAGAACTCACGGGAGAAGACGAAATTGACCTAAGTTTTGATGAATTTGAAGAAGAAGAGGAAGAAGAACCTTTAAAATTTGAAAAGCGAAAGGCTGGAAAAGGTGAAATAATCGATTCTGAAGAATTTGGAGATTTAGAATGCCCTTTTTGCGGCGAAATTTTTGAAGATTTAAGATCACACATACCATCTTGTGAATTTGCTCCTGATGACGTAAACATAGAAGATGTGCTTCCCAGTCGCAAGAAGAAAAGAAAAAGAACTACTGCTCCCAGTTCTATTGCTAAAGAAGAAGAGGAAAAAGAAAAACAAGTGTGCCCTTATTGCGGTAAAGAATTTGTTAGATTAGGACGACATGTTAAGTCATGTCCTAAAAAGCCTCAAGACGCAGAAGAGGAGAATGAGGAGTAAAAATAAAGAATAATAATTATGGTAAAGGATAGTATATATTATTGTCACCCTGTTTTTCGTCCGCCAAGCGAAGCTCATTCTTTATTAATTCAACTAACAGAGGGTTGTACTTATAAATGTGATTTTTGTATATCAAATCTTAGAAAGAATTTCAAAATAAGAGATATTAAAGAAGTTAAAAAGGATTTAGATATCGCAAAAAATCAAAATGGAATCTTTGTACGCAGGATTTTCTTTTTAGACGGGAATGCTATGGTTACACCAACTGATAAATTAATCGAATTAACTAATTATGCCATGGAAAATTTTCCAAAATTAGATAGAGTAGGAGTCTACGCTCATGCAAAAGACATAATTAAAAAAACCGATACCCAATTAAAGTTGTTATCAGAAGCAGGACTCAAAATTGCATATGTAGGGTTTGAGTCGGGTTATGATCCATTATTAAAGGAAGTACATAAGAATGCTACTAAAGCTGAATATATTGAAGCTTCTAAAAAGTTATTTAAAGCTAATATAACACTATCCGCAACATTTATTAATGGACTTGGAGGTGCCAATCATCCTGAACTTTCAGAAAAACATGCTAAAGAATCTGCAGATTTAGTAAATAAAATTTGTCCGAAGGATAATAGAATTTGGTATATTGCATTCCTATCTCTTATGATACCCCCTGGGACTCTCATATACGAGAAAAAAAGCAAGGGCCAATTTAAAGAAATGGGTTCAGCGGAGATCCTCCAAGAATTAGAATTATTCATCAAATTCATTAATTTTAAGAATAAAAATGCAAATTGTGTATTTAGAAGCAATCATGCATCAAATTATTTACCAATAAAAGGAACTCTAGAGAGAGATAAAGATAAGATTTTAGGAGTATTAAATTATGGATTAAATCACTCAGAAATCTTAAGACCAGAGTTCTATCGAGGACTATAAATCGAAAAATAATAATTTGATAATAACTATCGGCTAAAAATTACTTCTTGGGTATAGATATTATACTTTTTAATAGGGCAATTTGGGTCTTTCATAATTATATCTAAAAAATTAGAGAGACTATCTTGATTTATAGCCAATTTTTCAGATAATTCTATAATTGATAATTTATCATATTGCTTTGAGAAATTCGAGAATTGATTATTCAGTAAATCTTGATAGATATAAAAAATCAGGGCTTTAATATTTGGATAATTTTCGCTTTTTATTTCTTTTGCAAATTCTAATATTTTATTCGAAGCTCCATGATAATGCAGTACTCTATAAGAACTTATTATTATATATAATCTCTTCAAAAAAATAAAATATCTATTTATTCTAGCAGATAAATTTTCGAGATTATAATCATCTAGTTTTTCATCTACTTCACCTTTAAGCATTACTAGTAATTTCAAAAAATTCTCTATGTTAGATTCTGTTAAAGATTCTTTTAATAAATTGTTATAACGCCTGATATAAACTTTCTGGCACAATTTTATCTTAGAAATAATTTCCTCTTTTATATTTTCGAACTCTGACAGCTCTATATTTAAGTTAAAAAACTGTTGGTTTTCTTTTATAAGAATGATTGCTGATTCAATTTTTTCTAATGCAGATTTAAAATTTTTGTTTTCTAATTTCTTTGAGATTATTGATTTATAAAAATCAAGCTCATCTATCAGATCTTTTTTCTGTTTATATTGTTCGAGCTTATCTTTGAAACTCATGTGAATTTTTTCTCAAAAAGGTAAAATATATTCTTTTTATATCTAATTAGGGCAATTACAAATTTAAATGTGATATAATACATTTAATAATATACTAAAATAATAATTTAAGAGAAGAATAAAAATGACAAAAATTAGTCTTATTGTAGGATCGCCACGTAAAAATAGGAGCTGCAACTTTTTGATTGATCAAGCTATAGAAGGAATAAAATCAATCTCTAACGATTATGAAATAGAGAAAATTCAAATTTCTGATTATAATATTACTCCTTGCAATGGATGTGATCAATGTTTAAGACCGCCTAATGATTGTCCTCTTACTGAAAATGATGATATGAACAAGTTAGAAGAAAAAATTTTAGGATCTGCTGCGATATTAATTGCTGCGCCTAATTATTTTGGATCTCTAAGTTCTCAAATAAAAGCATTGATTGACCGATCAAGACCATGGAAAATGAAAAACTATTTATTAAAAGATATAATATTTGCACCTTTAGCATCAACCGGTTTAAGGAATGGAGGAGAAGGAGTAATTTCAGATCTAATCAATTTTGCACTTATCCAAGGAATGATTGTAGTAGCAAACAATCTCGGATCTCCTGTTATTGAAGGAAATATCCCTATAACGAGTTTACAAAAATTTAAATTAAATGAGTTTATCGGGAAAGGAGAAATCGATGAACTTGCAGGTATAATAGCAAAAGATTTAGGAAAAAGAGTGGCTAATTTAGTAAAAAAAATTAAAAAATAAATGAAATTTTAAATATCTTTTTTAAAAGTCTTCATATTCATCCGCTGATTCTTTGTAGTCCTTTCCCGGTTCTTTAAACTCCTCTCCAAATTTTTTGAATTCTATGGTACGTTCTTTTTTAAAAAGATCTTCATATCCTACACTTTCAGGTTCTTTCTCAAGTTCAATTAATTTATATTTTTTTTCAAAAAATCTGGGTGGTTTATCTCCAGGCCATAAAATATTAGTAATTGCGCCAATTATAATTATTATCACGAATAATATTATATATAGTGCTAAATCATTTTTGGGAAATACTCTAAGCACAACTTCTATCCAATTAATCATCCAAGCTCCAATTGGACTTACAATTGGTTTTAAAAAATTTAGAATTGCACCAATTATCTCGGCTAATACTTGTAAAAAATCAACCATTTGAAATATCATTTCTTCTCATAACCTCCTCTTATTCCATATCTTCTTTCACGGATTTTCTCTCTATTAATAATAAAGTCAATTAAATCATAGCCTTTCAAAACAATAGTGAGAAAATATATCCCTAGGTATACCATAATCATGTTTTGGAAATTTAAGAAAAAGTATCCAGTAATGTGTTGGGAAACATCAAATTGGAATAATATATCAGCTGCTCCAGAAAACTTGTAGCTCCATATATACAGACTATTTACTAATATCTGGATTAAAGCAAATACCCCCTTACGTATTGATTGTTTGGGGGAAGAATAGGAGAAAAATGCCAACGAGCTAATTAATAATCCAAAAGCAGATATCCAAAAAATAATAGATTCATACTCTTGCTGTTCAAGTACTATTGGAATGCCTAGATCGCTCAAATCTTTAATCCAAGTAAATGTAAAATAAGGTATGACCATTGTAATTACTATATAGATGCCCATAAAAATAATACCCTTAATTAAATTCTTTCCTGCTCCCATTTTAAACTCCTCCTTATTATGGAAATAAGGTAATATTATTTATTCCAAAAGAAAAAGCAATTAAATCTAGAGAATAAAATGCACTTATAGTGAAATTGCCATGAAATTCTAAAGCTGGTATTCTGAACCAATCAATTTCAGTAGTAGCATTTGGAAAATTAGTTTCTATAAAATCTGAACTATTCCCAAAAAATGCACCGGAATAAGTTTGACCTCTTATAATGTTTGGAAAAGTCTGAGCTTTATCAAAAACAATTGTATTAGTAGTTTCGTTGGTGGGGGTAGACGCATTCCCAAAAGTCATAGAAATTTTAACATCAATTATTAGATTTGTAAAATCAAAATAACCAGAATTAGTAATATTAAATGGAATAGTAATATTCATACTACTTGGATTTGTAATGTCAAAATTAGCTGTTGGTGGACCTGCCGGAATCTTAATATTTTCTTCTAAATTCCCAAGAATCATCACAGCAGATAGACTTCCCAAAATTGAAACAACTGTCATAGATAAAGTGAGTAAACCCAAAAATATTCGAACAATCCATCTGAAAACTCTTGAAGGTCTCATTTTCATTAAATTTTCTTTTATATAGAGATTATTAAATAAATTAATTTATCAAATAATAGATGTATAAATTAATAAATTTATTTGCGGATTTACTCTATATTCTGTAATTCTATATGGCATGGTTGCTACCGTTAATCACTGTATCTTCTAAAAATTTCAAGATAAGCTCATTTTATTAACCATATAGATAGGAATTTTTTTTCATGAACAGTATTCCTACTTTATTTCCGTTAATCTCTCCAATAGCAGCATCTATAATTATTAAAGGTTTTTCTTCTAATTCAGAGATTATCTTTTTCTCAATATATACTTCAATCTCAAGGCAATCATCTATATTCTCATAAATATTCGTGTCCTTCCACCTGATAAAATCATCATCATTGTAAACCTTGTATTTCTCAACTAATTCAACAACATTGCCACAGAAATTCATCAATCATGATTCATTAGAATAATAGAATAATACAACGACTAATTTTTTAGAATTTTTCTCCTTAAAAAGTTGTTCTTGTTCATGGATATACTCCACTGCTTTATCTGAAAACATTAGTTTAAACAATTATCACCAGAATGGGTTTTTTTAGTATTCTATTTTATAAGTTATAAAAACAAAAACTAAAATATTTTGATAATAAATACTTTATAAACTATTATTTTTATATTCAAATAAATCTAAATAGAAATTGAAGTTATAATGATGGATATAAAAAATCTTAATGCTCATGCAATAACTTCGGAAAAAGTTGAAAATTTACTGGATACATCAACTAAAATTGGTTTAACCGAAGCTCAGATTAAAACTAGACTCGAAAAATATGGAAAAAATGAGTTGATTAAAGAAAAAGGGAAAACTGCTTGGCAAATTTTTATCAGTCAATTTAAAGATTTCTTAATATATCTACTAATTTTTGCGATTATAATATCAATAGCTATAGGAATTTATGAATCAATTAAACCTGGAGCTGAAGCTTGGTCTTCAGAATATACTGATGCAATTGTAATTGCGGCAATTTTAATTGTTAACGCTATATTGGGATTTTATCAGGAATATCAAGCAGAAAGATCTCTTGAGAGTTTAAAGAAACTGGCACCTCATTATGCTAAAGTGCGTAGGGAAGGCAGGGTAATAGAGATAGGCGTAGAAGATCTAGTCCCCGGTGATATTGTGTTAATAGAGGAAGGAGATAAATTTCCAGCTGATATTAGATTATATAAAGAATTTTCACTTGATGTAGATGAAGCAATATTAACGGGTGAATCAAAACCGGTCAAAAAACATCTAGAACCTGTAGATGAAAAAATGATTCTTGCAGATAGAACTAATCTAGGATATATGAATACTATAATTACAAGAGGTAATGGGGAAGGTATAGTTATTGGAACTGGGATGAACACTGAGATCGGAAAAATTGCAGAAAGCTTGCAGGAAGAAAAAATCGAGCTTAGTCCCTTTCAAAAAGAAGTAAATAGATTTGGAAAACTATTGGGAATAGTAATATTAGTTATTTGTGCTTTAGTTTTTGTTACCGAACTAATAATTATCTTAATTACGGAAGGATTTGCATTTGGACCAACTGAAATTAACGAAATTATTGAAGCTTTTGAAATTTCAATAAGTTTAGCAGTATCCGCTGTTCCTGAGGGCCTGATTGTGGTGATTACAGTAGTAATGAGTATTGGAATGAGGAAAATGGCAGATAAAAATGCCCTAGTTAGAAAACTCACCGCTGTAGAAACTTTAGGAAGAGTTAATGTAATCTGCTCAGATAAAACAGGTACTTTAACTAAAAATGAAATGACTGTTGTAAAAATTTTCCTTGGAGGCACAGTATATAATGTCGAAGGTGTTGGTTATGCTATTGAAGGTAAAATTGTTGATGATAGGAATAACCAAGTACAAATGAGTGAGAATCTAAGAAGATTCTTAGACGTGTGCATGTTTTGTAATAATTCAAATGTTTCACCTAAAAATGACGGAACAAATGATACTCATGTTGTTGGAGATCCAACTGAAATTTCAATGAAAGTGTTAGCAATGAAAATGGAGCTTGATACGGAAGCTGAAAAAATCGATGAAATTCCTTTCAGTTCCGATAGGAAGATGATGTCAGTTGTCGTTAGGATTGACAATAAACTTTATTCTTTAATTAAGGGCGCTCCAGATGTTTTATTAAAAAATGCAAGTCAAGCTATTTATAATGGAGCTGTAAAATCGATTAATGAAGTAAAAGACGCAATTATTGAACAAAATGAAGATTTTGCGAGGAATGCATTAAGAGTATTAGGTGTTGCGTATAAAAAATTAAATGAAGCTTATATGGAAGAAGAAGTTGAAAGAGATTATATATATCTAGGTTTAACTGGAATAATAGATCCCGCAAGAGATGAAGTTAAAGATTCAATAGAGGAAGCAAGGATGGCTGGAATAAGAACTATTATGATTACTGGAGATCATAAAATTACTGCATTAGCAATTGCTCAAGAAATAGGTTTAACAGAATCTCCTGAAGCAATAACTGGAGCAGAATTAGAAGAAATGGGTGATGACATACTCCAAGAGAAAGTGAAAACGGTAGATGTTTTTGCAAGAGTTACATCAGCACATAAATTAAGAATTTTAAGAAGATTAAAAGAACTAGGCTTAATTGTTTCAATGACAGGAGATGGAGTAAATGATGCCCCTGCAGTAAAAGGAGCTCATGTAGGTGTTGCAATGGGATTAAAAGGAACAGAAGTAACACAAGAAGCTTCTGATATGATATTGATAGATGATAATTACGCAACAATAGTGAATGCAATTGAAGAAGGCAGAGGAATATTTGAGACAACTAAGGGTTTCTTCCGCTACATGCTAAGTACAAATTTTGATGAAATATTTTTAATACTTACTGCATATATCGTTATGAAATTATTTCCGCTTATGTTTTTGGCGCTGCCAGTTGTTCCAATACAAATTCTATGGCTTAACATCGCTACAGATGGAATTCCTGCAATGGTTCTTGGTTTAACTCCTACAGATCCTGATGTAATGAAAGAAGAGCCGCGTAAAGGATTTACATTACTCCCAGAAATTAAAGGTCCAGTTCTTCTCCTTGGAATATATACTTCTATTACAGACATTACCCTCTACATACTTCTTTGGGCTATCTTACTTCCTGCATGGGCTGATCCTGTTTCGGGAATAGAACCTCTCAAAACATTGGGTTTAAATTCTGAATATGCAGCATCCTTAGCTCAGACAATAGTATTTACTAATTTGGTAATATGTGAATTATTGTTTGTTTATACTTGTACTTCCAATATAAAACCATTTTATTTATTTCCAAATAAGCATTTATTCTGGGCTACAGGTCTTTCTCTTGGGTTACAACTCTTGATTCTTTACACTCCCATCGGATTAGCGTTTCATGTGGTTCCACTTTATCATCCTTACTATTGGATTACCCTTTTCCTTGGTGCTTTTAGTGTATCTTTAGTGGATGAAATTCGTAAGTGGAGATTAAGAAAGAAGAAAGGTATAAAAGCTAGGAAATAATATAGAAATCCTTATATTTAACTTTATTTTTTAAAATTCCAATTTCTATTAACTTAATGATTTATTCTATTTTCTTCAATATATTTGAAGAAGAGTCCTATTCCTACTATTTTAAAGGTATCTTGAACGTTAATGTTATGTAATGCGGAGGTCTCAATAAAAGAACATTTAAGTTCGTGAGCTTTATTTAAACCTTCTTCTTTGGAGATTTGTCGCTGTTCCTCTAAATCTATTTTATTCGCTATAAGTACGATTGGTAAAGTATCTAATTCGCTTCGAGCATCTTTAAGCCAAAAATTTAATGCTTCTTCAAAGGTTTCACGTCGAGT
>JBHLKA010000017.1:0-29710 GCA_048887145.1 Candidatus Hodarchaeota archaeon | reverse complement strand
AAAAGGATTACCAAAAAATACTTGGCTCTGTACAAAAACCAGTAAAAGGTGAAGCAGGAAAAACTGGAACATGGAGCTCTAAAAAACCAATAATTGATTTGGAGAAATGTATTCCGGCAAAATCAGGAAAAGCTAGCTGCTTTAATTGTTGGTTATTTTGCCCGGAAGCTGTTGTTTCAAGAACTATCCCACCAAGAATAGATTTAGAATATTGTAAAGGATGTGGTATATGTATGGAGGAATGTCCTGTAAAAGCAATAACTATGGAGGAGGTGAAAATAGATTGACCATTACAGAGCCAAAATCTAAGAATTTAGAACAAAAAACTAAAATATTAACCGGTAATCATGCTGCTGCTCATGCAATTCGACAAGCAAAGGTTGGTGTGATTTCAGCATATCCAATTACTCCACAAAGCCCCGTGGTTGAAAAAATAGCTGAATTTATCTCTAAAGGAAAATTAGATGCTAAATTTGTTAAAGTTGAATCAGAACATTCAGCATTAGCTGTATGTTGTGCTGCTTCTGCAACAGGCTCTAGAGTAGCTACAGCAACATCCGCTCATGGACTTGAGCTTATGTATGAGATGCTTCCTTGGGCTGCAGGTAATAGGTTACCAATAATCATTAATTTGGCTACTAGATCACTTGGAGCGCCATGGAGCGTTTGGACAGATCATTCCGACTTTATAACTATAAGGGATGTGGGGTGGATTCAATTTATGTGTGAAAGTAATCAAGAAATCTATGATACTAATATTCAAGCTTTTAAAATTGCTGAAGACCCTCGAGTTTTTTTACCTTCAATTGTAGCCTATGATGGTTATATATTAAGTCATACTATGATGCCTGTTACTTTAGAAAATCAACAAGATATTGATGCTTTTCTCCCTCCACTAAAACACCATATTAACCTATCAGATATTTCTCAAATAAAAGGAGTTGATCCCGTTACTACTCCTCACATTAGAAATAGAGGGGAAGAAGGTACTGTTCCTGGATATTATGAATATCGATATGCTTTACAAAAAGCCCTTGAAAATTCTATTGATATTATACAACAAGTTCATAATGAATTTGCTGAAAAATTTGGGAGATCTTATGGAAATGGTTTATTTAAAACTGAAAAAGTAGAAGATGCTAACGTGATTATCCTTGCTATGGGATCAGTTGCCTCTCAATCAAGAATTGTATTAAAAAAGTTAAGACAAGAAGGCTTAAAAGTAGGTTTGGTTAGTTTAAGACTATTTCGACCGTATCCTGCAAAATATCTGAAAGAGTTATTAAAGGACAAGGAAACAATTGTAGTTTTCGATAGAGATATTGGTTATGGTTATGAAGGAGTATTATGCTATGAATTAAAATCAGCATTATATGGGTTAAAGAAACCCCCTTTCATTAAAGGTTTTATAGTTGGTTTAGGTGGAAGGGATGTAACAAATGAACACATTATTGATGGAATTAAAAGAGCTTTAAACCAAGCTAAAATTGGAGAGATCTCTCATACAACTGAGTTCTTAGGTCTAAAGTTAGATCAACTCAGTGATTATGATGAATCAACTTTTTTTGAGGAGGTAAAAAAATAATGGTAAAAGTAATGGACATTCCAGAAGACGAATATATTTACCCAGGAACAAGAGCATGTGCTGGATGCTCAATGGCTTTAATATATAGAATTGCCCTTAAAGCTTTAGGACCAAATACCATAATAACTGTACCTGCATCATGTTTAACCGTATTACATGGAATGCAGGGTTTTTGCACAACTAAAGTATCTGTATATCACACTCCGTTTGCTACCACGGGAGCTTCAGCATCAGGTATAGTTGCATCTTTAGAAGATAAAGGTTTATCAGATGATATTAATGTAGTGGCATTTGCTGGAGATGGTGGAACTGTTGATATTGGTATTCAGAGTCTAAGTGGAGCTGTAGAAAGAGATACAAATTTTATTTTTGTTTGTTATGATAATGAGGCATATATGAATACGGGTGTTCAAAGAAGCGGGAGTACTCCTCCAGGAGCGTTTAGTACTACAACACCCGAAGGAAAAACTGGTTATAAGAAAAATATGGCAAAAATATTGGAGGCTCACGGAATACCGTACGTGGCTACCGCTATTTCTTCTTATCCGCTGGATATTTATGAAAAATTTCAGAGAGCTAAAGAAATAAATGGTCCAAAATATCTACATATTTTAGCCCCTTGTCCTCCAGGTTGGGGATACGAACCTAAAGACTCAATTGAGATAGGTAGATTAGCTGTACAAACAGGTTTTTGGCCATTATATGAAATAATTGAAAGAAAATTTATCTTATCTAAAGATAGCAGAAGGTTTTTAGACGCCTCCAAAAGGAAACCTATAGAAGAATATTTGAATTTACAAAAAAGATTCAGGAAAATCTCGAAAGAAGAAATTGAAAACTATAAAAAATATATCAATGATTTATGGAATGAAATTGAGAAGAGATTAGAAGAAATTTAATTTATTTATAATATTTATTTTTACCTTTTATTTTCGCGTAAATTATAGAAATATGACATTTACCGAAAAAAATCGATAAAAATTAAAAATATCATAATTTTAAAATTAATTGATCTTTCATGCTTAGAAGTTTTATTTTCAACGAAATCAAAAATAATTGGGTTGAAGAAGATGAATATCTATTCTATCATGATTTATGTGCCTTTCTTGATGAAGATAATCAAATCGTTTATCTATGGAGAGGTCCTAAGAGTACTAAGGCAAGGTATAAAAAGGGATACCATTCATTAAGTGAATTAATTTCAAAGGAAAAGCAACTTAAAATTCAAATTAATGTATTAGCTGAATACATTCCAGATTCTATTAAAGAAAGGCTCGAAAAAATGTTAATCGCAGCTCAAAAGCAAAAAGAAATCAGTAAATATAAATTTTCAAAATTCGCAACGATTAGACTTTATTCAGTCTTTTTAATAATATCAATTATTTTTCCAATCTTTTCTCTTTTGTTACTAATCAATTATGTATTTTGGCCTATTTCATATGGGAACTATGTTGTTTCTTCGCAATTATATCAAAACTGGCTATTTTTTCCAAAAATCCTATTACTAATTTCTCTAATAATGTTTATCCTTAATATCATAATTGGATTATATGAAATGGAAGCTCAAGTTATTATTTTTTCTTTAATGGGTTTGTTGATTTGTAGTGGCATCTTATTATATCTGCAACAAGGAATTTATCTATTTTTATTTCAGGAGGGATCAACTTCTACTTCTTATATAATTAAAATACAAGACATTACTCTGTTTTATATAGTCATTTTTACTGCAATTACTATTTTCGAATTACCTAGTTTGCTCAAATTAATATCATTCATAAGAACTTACAGAAAATACATTTTTTAAATCTATACATTACTTATTTATTTATAATCATTTTATTAAATAAATATTATAAATAAAAAAATTCAAATCTAATAATATGGCTGAAGCTGCCAAACTTCTTCCCAATCTTGAAAAAGAAGATTTGAGGATATTAATGGCAATTGAACTAGGAATGAAAAGATCTGAGTATGTTAAAATTAGTGATATAAGATTTTATGCTAGATATCCAATTGAAGAAACACTATTTCGACTTAAAAAAGTGCATAAAAATGATTTGATTATAAGGGACTCTTCGGAACATGAAATCTCCTATACTTTAAATTCTCATGGATATGATGTATTAGCTTTACATGCTTTAGTTGAAAAAAACATCATTAGTCAATTAGGTCCTTTAATTGGAAAAGGAAAAGAGTCGGATGTTTATAGTTGTATGGATGATAAGGAGAATATATATGCACTTAAAATATATCGAATGGGTAGAACAAGTTTTAAAAATATTAAGAAGTATCGAAGTTTTATCGGGAACAGATCACATCTTTCATGGTTATATATAAACAGATTGGCAGCAAAAAAGGAATTTCGCGCATTAAACAAAATTTATTTACTTAAATTAAATACACCTAAACCAATTGCATTTAATAGACATGCTATTGTTATGTCATATTTAAGAGGTAAAGAACTTGTATATTACCAGAGCATTAAAAATCCAGATAAAATTTTTAATAAGATCATAAAACAGATAAAAGTAATATATAAAAAAGCAGATATGATTCATGGTGATTTGGGGGAATTTAATATTATTTTAGATGAGAAAGGAAATATCCTAATAATAGATTGGCTGCAGTGGGTTCCAAAAGAACATCCAAATGCTCAGTCTTTATTAGAAAGAGATATTGAAAATGTTTGTAATTATTTTAGTAAAAAATTTAATGTTATAAGCAATTCAGATGAAATTCTTGCTGAATTTTATAAAAATTAGCTAAATATTCTTAATTCTTTATCAATTTTCCTTGAATTATTATATCTTCAATAGATTCAATATTTTTAATTTTAAGATTTATTAATTTTGGATTTAAGAATGAAATTAGTGAATCTAAATCTAAATTTTTCTTTAATATTGAAAATTTTAAATTAGCCATATGTCCAGCTACCCTTAAAATTTCCATTATGCCTTTATAAATATTAGGTAAATTTTGCAGTGATGTAATTGAATAAATTCTATCAATTCTATTATCTCTAAAAGGTAAATGTTCAATATCACTTAATATTAAATTTATATTAAGATTATTGCTTAGATTTCTACATTTTTCAGCAAAGATCTTTAACATATTCAAAGAAATCTCAATACCAATATAATTTAAATATTTTAGATGGTTAATCTTAAATTTTTTTACAATGAATTCAAAAAGAAGACCAGAACCACAACCAGCATCTAGAATTATTTTATTCTTTTCTTGTAGAAAATCACTAAGTATTATGCTATATTTCTCTTCTTGAATTTTTCTATATCTTTTATCATAAAAAGTTGAAGTAGAGTCATATTTACTTATTATTTCCTTTTTCTTGTCATAATTCCCTTTAAAATTTCGCAACTAGGATTACCAAAGTATAATAGTTATTTAAGGGATTAATACCTGATAAAAAGGTTTTAATTCAAAAAAGTTTTTCTTTAAATTAACTTTTCTATAAATATAGTAATTATTTTTTTTAAACAATGGTAGAAATATGTCAAGTAAGAATAATAATTCTAGTTCTAAATCTAAAAATCCACTATCCATTCTTATGGCATCACAGAATAGCCAGATTTTATTAAGATTAAAAGATGGTACTGAATATAGAGGGTTATTAAAAGAAATTGATGCATACATGAATTTAATTCTATATGATGCTACAGAGCTCTTAGAGGGGACTCCCGTAGCTAAATACAACGAGATTTTCATAAGAGGTAATAATCTTCTCTTTATAAAGCCAGATGCATCTCAAATTATATAAAAAAGAGAAATTGAGAGAAATTAATCGTTCTTGTAGCCTTGTTTCTGTAATTGGATACGGAACATTCATTTCATGTGGAATTTGGAGAACTAAAAAGAATGTTGAAATTTGCGAAGTTAAAGATTATATTCGGATTTTTCCTAAAGGGCATTGGTATCCTTTTATTTTACCATCAGAAGGATCTTCATTCTATGCGTTGAAATTTGATATCACAAAAGAAGAATTGAGGGAATTAGATTTTTTTGAGGGAGTTTCAGAAAATTACTTTAAACGAGAAATTATTGAAGTTTATCGGAAAAATAATGAAAAAATTCAAGCTTTTATATACTTACCTACAGATCAATTAATTACAAAACACAAATTATCTGTTAGTTTGGATGATAAGGATAAATGGAAGGAAGAAATAAAAAAGGACTCTGAGATTATAGAAAAATTTCCAGAATTAATTCTTTAATCATTGAAGTAGCATTGGAATTAGATTGTTATCTCTTATTATAGCATAAGATGCGGGATTAGGTGAAAAATATCCCCTGTAATTGGCAGAAGAAAAAATTGATAATAATCTTTTATTGAAAAACCATCTATAACCTTCAGGAAAGCATTCATGGGCTCTTATTAAGAATTGTAAATTATTTTTTTCCATAAAATCATCAAAAGCTTTTTGCCCAAAAAACTTTATACCTGGTCCTCTAAAACTATTAGAAAATTTTAAAATTTCCACATCTTTTGGATCATTCCATAGAATCTGATAAATGCCCGGATTAATTAATTTAATACTAGTTTTATCCAAATCTTTAGGTTTTTTATTCTTCATTTTTTTTAAAATATCAATATCTTCTGGAATACCACCATGCAAACATAGTATTTTAGCATTAATCACAGCACAAATAGGCAAAACATCGTAAATTGATAAAATTTCATTAAATTTGGATTGATCTTTAAATTTTGAAATAAAATCCTGGAAAAAACCATAATATTGATTCATTTCTAAGGTTTCATGATTACCTCTTAAAAGAAAGTATCTACTAGGTTCTATTATTTTTAATGCTAATACTAATATTAAACATTCAAGCTGATATGAACCCCTATCCACTATATCTCCCAGAAAAATCACTAATTTAGGATTTTTTTTTTCTATAATTTCAATTAGTTTCACTAGACTTTGTAAATTTCCATGAATATCTCCAAGAATATAAATTTCTTCCTCCTTTCCATCCAACCTAAATTCTAATAATAAATTTTCCTCTTCAAAATAGCCTTTTACATTTTGAAATATATTTGAGAGTTCTTCATATTTCAATTCTGATATTAATTTTGGACTTTTTATCAAATTTTTTAGATAGGATTTCTCAATCATTATTTTTCGCTTGAAAAAATAATATTAGCATATTTTTCTTATATAAATGTTTTAATTTTTTATACTAAAATAAAAGTGTTGTAGATATGAACTAGAAGAATAAGTAATTTAAAATATCTTTTGGAAGTATTAGAAATACTAAATAGGTAAATCAAATAAATATGATAAAACAAGAATTAAAAAGAATCTTAGTTTCACTTGAGGAACATATTACTGAATTTGAAAGTGAAAAAAAAGAACAAAGCAAATTAAAAAAAAATTTAGGAATTATTTATACACCCCAAAAATTAGCAGATTTTATGGTTTCAGAAAGTTTTAAATTATATTTTAAAAATTATTTTGATTTTAAAGAGAATGATGAGATCTTTTCAAAAAATCATTATTCTGAAGAAGTATTGTCAAGAATGGTCTCAGATTTAAAAATCTTAGACCCTGCCTGTGGTTCTGGAAGATTTTTAATCTCAATGGCTAAAAATTTGTATCAACTTCATAAAAATCTAGGTTTAGATTTACCTGATTATGATATAAAAAAAAAAATAATTGAAAAAAACCTATTTGGAATTGATATCGATTGTTCAGCAATAAAAATCTCAAAATTAAGACTAGTTAAATGGTTAATATCTGATTTATCAGAGTCGGATAAATCAAACTTAAAAAATGACAATATTGATCAAATTTCAAAAAAGTTTGATATTAAGTTTAATCTATTTGTAAAGGATTTTCTTTTGGAATTTAATATAAATAATTTTGATATTATTATTGGCAATCCTCCATATATAGAAAATAAGAAAATTTATGACAAGGTCTATAAACAAAAACTTACAAAAAGATTTTATTCTGCTTATCGATTGTACGACCTTTCAATATTATTTATTGAAAAATCATTAGAAGTGTTAAAACATAAGGGAGTACTTTCATTTTTAACAATTAATAAATTTTTATCAGCAGATTATGGAGAAAAACTTAGAGAGCTCCTCATTAACCGGGTTGAAATTAAAGAGCTCATAGATATTTCTTCTTTACCAGTATTTCATAGGATAGCTGCTTATCCAATTATTATATCCTTGAAGAAAAAAGTGCCCCAGAACTCAACAATAATAATAAAAAAAGCTGATGATTTGAATCTATTCAAAAAATCAATTCTAGTAAATGAAATCCCTCAAGAAGTAATCAAACAATTCCCTGCTAAAGTAATTCCTATCTCGAAGAATTTGCATTTAATAAAAAGGTTATATAAAAAATATAAAACAATGTCAGAAGTGATTCCAGACCTTAATATAATTTATCGACCTTATGGATTTATTAAATGGGCTCAAAATTTCAAATATGTATCCAAAAAAAAGGTTTCAGATAAAGATTTATTATTAATTGGAACTGGAAATGTAGGAAATTACCATATAAACTTTGAAAAACCAATTAGGATTGCCAAACATAAATTGAATATATCGTATTTTAATTATAATAAAAATTTTGAGCTTATATGGAGAAAATTGAGTTTTGAAAAATTAATTTTCAGAGAAATTGCAAAAAATCTCATATTTACTTATGATCCTGGTATATTTACTAATATAACTGGATTATATTTTATTCAGATTCCCTCCTATAACACTGATAGATTAATTAGTTTACTATTAATTTTGAATTCAGATTTGATAAATCTGGCTTTTAAAACCCTATTTAGCTCATTACATATGGCAGGTGGTTATTTAAGAATTAACGGAAGCTTTATTAAAAGATTACCTTTACCTGATATATTTCCAACTTCAATTTCTCGCTTAGGAAAGATACTCCTATTTCTTTTCCAATTTAAATCTGATTTCATAGAAATAGAACAATTTGAATCATCTGGAGGAGTTGAAATTTCATTCTTAGAGAAAATGATTCGCTTTTATAAAAAATTTTCAAATTCTCTTATAAATGGCATATACCTAAAAGAAGCAGGCTCTAAAGAATTGGAAAACATGATCAATTATATAAATTATCTACCAAAAATTCAAATAAAATATTTTGTTCAGGGTTATGATCTCCCAAAATATGAGATTTATCGAAAGCAAGAGATTGAATCAATCTTTAATTCAATTCTTAACACTTATTTTAATCTGAGTACAAATAATAAAATTTTAGAACAGATTTCGTTATTTCAAAAATTAACTTTGAGTTAAAAATTCTCTAGAGATTTAAAATTTAAAAGAATAAGAAAAATAAAAAAATCTATATTCAATTGTATCAAATTTTTATATGTAATTTCATTAAAAATCAAAACTTTAAAAAAATCAGTTGTGAGATCAATGGCAAAAAAGAAGAAAGTTGTTGAACAACCTGAATTTGATGATGTCCCTGACGGGAAAGCAGATGAAGAAGGGGATGAAATCATTGATTTATATGATGAAAAAGATAATTTAGAGGAAGACTTAGATTATGATTTAAGTCAAATCGATGATGAAATGTTAGCTGATGAATCTGAAGATGAGGAGTTTGGATATGAGGTAAGTGAAGTAGAAGCAATGTTAAGAAGAATTAAATGCGAGCCATGCCCAGGAAGTTCGAGCAAAAGTGTATGTAAAACTCGCGATGATTTTGGCTGTCCTCCTGATAAAGCAAAAAAATAAATAGTTAAGAAATTGTTTCCAGAAATCTTTCATTTTTTATCTTTATTTTTTTCCTATTTAAACGAATTTAGTATTATTTGAGGAATAATTTTTGCTATCAAAAAATGTAAAAAGATTTATAGTGGTTTATTTTGGGATTATTATTAGTACGCTCATTTGGAATGTAAATCAGAATGTCTTTGGAAATCCCTTTTGGCCATGCTTTATTCTATCAACTACAACTTTTTTAATAATTTATACTCCATTTGAAATTTATTTTAGTTTTCGAGATCTCTGGTTTAATAGATGGATTCAATATCGTTTAGACGATTTAAATGTAAAAAAGGTAAAAATATATGTAGATAATGGTAAAAAGAAAAAAAAAAGGTCATTAGTTGCATTATTGATTACATCAAATAACGATAATTGTATTAATTCTAAAAATACGGTGATCGTTGTCTGCCATGGTTTTTCTGATAAAAAGGAAACTCTCCAATTCTATTATTTACCGTTGGCAATGCAAGGATTTACGATATTGGCATATGATGCTCGAGGAACTGGCGAATCAAGAAAATTAGGTAGAAGAAACCAATTCTATAAACGCATTGAAGATTATAAAACTATAATCAAATGGATTAAAGAAGAAGATGATTTAAAAAATAAAAAAATATTTTCCATTGGCTTCAGTATAGGTGCATTAACAATTTTATGCGGGGGTTTTCCTAATAGTGAAATTGAAAAATTGGTTGCGATATCATCAATATCAGATTATAAGCAAAACTTACCAAGGTTTAATCCCATCATTTTAATAAGGTATTTTTTTAAAGGCGTTAAACTTTTTCCTACTGATGAAGAGAATGAAAAATTATCTCCATTTATAGTTATGAACAAAATTAAACAAACCCTACCGGAAGAAGAATGGAAAATCTTATCAAAAAGAGTGTTATTAATTCATTGTAGAAATGATAAAATAATAAAATTAAGGAATTTCGAGGAAAATAGTAAATTATTAAACATTTCGGAACAAAATAAGTTAGTATTAAGAAAAGGGGGACATGCCAATAAAAAAGACGAATTAGTTTTAGTGGGTGCCTCTTTACGATTTTTTAACTCTTAGAGTGTAATACCAAGATTATTTGTTCAGTTTAAATACGCTAATTTTAATAATTAGATAAAAATTTTAACTCTTCTTAGGATGATTAATTGTTATTTATGTAAAAGAGAAATTAAAATTCAAGATTTGACAAAATCATTTCAAATTACATTAGGAAATATAATAAATGGAAAATTCTATGGTGAAAAGGTACTTTTCTACCATAAAGATTGTTTGCTTAATGATAAAAGTAGTAAAATAGCCTCACAAATAATGTAGCTTTTTTCATTCTTTTTAAAGTTAAAAGAGCTTTATCATTTCCTTGATGGTTTCACTTACTAAAACAATGCTTTTATTAATAGAATTTACTTTCTTTTCAAGATAATCTAGGTCAGATTTGGACCTTTCAATTTCTCTAAAGATATTAAAAAATTGTTTTGATGATTCCAATTCCATAGCATATAATTTTTGGCGTTTTGATGCTTTATTCATGTTTACAAAACACCCATGATCATGAAAATCATGCGGAAAAGCTGTAGATCTAGTTTCCCACAGGATTCCCTCCAATTTATGATAAATTATTTTGGCTAATTTTTCACAATACTCCTTGCTTTTACTATTATAACAAAAATAAAATGGTAATTTTCCATTATTTTTAATGATATAATCTAAAAGTTTCTCATAAATCAAATTAATTTCTTTCATTGTTAAGTTTAAATGTCTATGGTTAACAGAAGGATTACATTTAAAAAATAGGCCTTGAGGAGTCAGATTGTGTCGATATTTTATAAGATTATATAATTCTATTATATTTAGAATAATTTTTTCTTGAAGCCAATGAGTAAATTTAAAAATATATGATTCTTGATTTAAATTCAAACTCAATTGGTTTAAAAACCGATCTATTAAAGAAGTTTCATGAAAATCCATTATATAAATACCAATATTTTCATTTTTCCAATAACTGTTTAAAATCGTTTTAATAATTCGTGTCTGCATCGGTGGTTCATTTAAAGCTAATTGCGTGTCATTATATTCTGGAACGAATGTTTTTCTCCAGAACCTATTAAGATTAGTCCCGTTTTGTAAAAAGTATCCTGATTTATTGTCTCTTCTAGGATGCAAAAAACCATAAGGGTTTAATAATGGAAAGAATATAAGAATTTGGTTTTCAATTAAGATATCTTGAATATGAATTAATCTCTCATTAAGCTCTTGTAAAAAATTTAATATTCCAAAAAGACCATTATACTCGTTATGTTGGGCTGCGATAAATACTTTAACATATTTTACTGCTCTAATATCAAGAGAACTAGCTATAAATATGACAGGAATTAAACCCTCCTTAATCTCATATGCCTTATAATGAAAACTCTTTATATCATTGAATAATTTAAATTTTTTTAATATTTCAAGATAAAAATTTTTTCTTTTAGGTAGATCCATTAATTTTTTTAATTCTAAGATATCCATTCTTGTTTAAACCAAAATTTTATCCCAATTTGAAAATTTAATGATTTTTTTATAATTTTGAACCATTCCCTTAAATAAAACACAACCGATACAAAACATATTTATAAAATCTTCTGAGTTTAAATTTAGTATTTCACAACTTCTTCTTGAAAATCCAATTCCTCTCTCAACTTCTATTTGACCATTATATCCAGAAAGATTGACCACAAATTCTTGCTTACTTAAACCACTTATAAAATTATCCCTAGAAATTCTTACTAATCCGCCAATTGGAATAACTTTTTTGTTATTCTGAGCTAAATATATACGTAAGTCAAATGTATGTTTTGCATCTTTCCAATCTATTAATGAAAAATCAGCTTTTTCTTGTATAGTATATGGAAATGGATTTCGAGTCTTCATAAATTTTGCAAAAAATTCTTTTTTACTCTCTTTTATGATTTCTTTAATATTAGAAGACTCCTCAAATTCAGATATTGGCATTACACCGGCTCCACCAGATCCACCACTAGGTTTAATTATAAAAGATTGTTTATATTTCTTCAAAAGAAATTTAATTTTATTAATGAGATCTTCTTCATTGTAAGCTTTTGTAAATAAAAGATATTTTAAATTATATTTAGCGAGTTCTTTTTTATTATAGTAACTAGCTAAATATGTTAACGATTTATCATCTGTAATCAAAAAGATAGGATTTACAATAATAGTATTTAGCATTCGAATCTTTTTCTTTATTAAATTAATAAATTTTTGATTATTAAGACGTCTTGCAATTCCATCTCCTATTAATACACTTACTTTTTCTCTCTTATATATAACCCAATTCTGGGAAAAAGAAAGAGATGCACTTAATTGTTTATAATCGGCAATTATAAAGACGATTTCTGCTTTAAATGTCCTATCAAAATTATCAACATTGAAGATTTTGACGGAGTAGTGTCTTTCCTTTAATTTCTTTCTCAAGTATTCAATCATTATAATCTTTTCATGAATTAAACCGTCATTTATTGGTACTCCAACTAATATCAATACCTTATTATCATCTCTCTTATTTTTTTTAATTGCTTGAAAAATAGCCTCAAGATACCCATTATACAGGAGGGATTGTTGTTTCTTTGATAAGATTGAAAGTCCTCGATGTGATCCTCCATTTGTTTCTAAAAGAAAAAACTTTTTTCCCTCAGGTTCATCTGAAACCATGAAATCAATACTTCCCGCGTAAAAGTAATCATTATATTGAAGATAATTATCTTTTTTTTCCTGCATTCTACGTAGTGCTTTCTCTCTTACTTCATCAACAAAATGATCTTCTTGAGAGGCTCTTAAATCTGCAAATGAAACTAAATCTAAACCTAATGATTTTCCAAGTTGAATTAATTCCAAATCAGATTCAGTCACTTTTTTTGACATTAATTTTAGAAATTTTGTTAGTAAATTCACACTCAAATTTATCACTCAAGGAAATATTAAAATGGGAAAAAATTCTTAAAAATAAAACCAATAATTAATCTTAAAAATTATTATAAATAAAGATATCCTTGATGATTACCTTTAGTACTTAGTCTTAAACTACCAAGTAAAATTTTTTTAATTTGGTTTTGTTCCTTAAAATTGAAATCTGAATATAAAAGTATGTAATTCTTTTCTAAATTAATTACAAAAAGAAGTCCAATTTTAATCATTTTAGAATCTTTAGTCATTAAGGAGATAATGACATAATGGTATGGTAAGGTAACTAAATCGTTCACATCTATTTCTATCTCAACAATTTCATCGTTTTCTTTATCATAATCGGTTTTAACGAATTTTATGTCATTTAAAGGTATAGATATCTTTCTAAATCCTTCTAAAATTTTAGCAAATTGACTTTGCCTCAGAAATCTTCTTTCATCTTTATTTTTTTCATAAAAATATCTATTTTCTTCTTTTAAAAGAAGTAGTTTCCTGTTTTTAGATTTAGAGGCATTTTTTTCAATCTGTTTTAGCTCTTCAATATTATCATCATGGAAAATAATTAAAATCTCTGGATCAATAGTATTTATAAAAAAATTTTTATAAATTACTCCTGCTTCAGTTTTAATCCAGCCATCACTATCAATTAGAATGAAATCTGAATTTTTATGATTTTTATTATAATTATCAATTAAGGACTTACATGAATGTGCTACAATAAATTTATAATTTGACTTAGGAAAAGTACTTCCAATGAAAACAGTTTCTTCTGCATTAATATCTGCACTTGATATTATAAAATCCTTAATTTCTCCAATATTTAAGGTAGTGGGTAAATACATTATCTGTTGACCTAAATCTGAATCAAGATATCCCCCTGTTAATCCTTCTTTAAGTAAATTATTAGCTAGGTATTTGATTAATGTTGTTTTTCCGCTACTTATTCCTAATACCATAATTTTTAGCGGATTCCCTGTTTGATTCTTTTTAATCTCACTTATAACTATATCTTTAATTTTATCCCATTCTTTGTTAATTGTATTTTCCTCTATTAAATTAAGATTATCTTCACTTGAAATATAAATTTCTAGCCTTGAAGGTTCTAATGCGTAAACTGGATATATTGTGGCACTTGGTACAATTAAAGAATTTTCTTTTTCAGCTTTTTCTGATGAGAAAATTTTACCAAAAACTTCTACTTTTCCTTCAAGAATATTTATTCTTGATGGACCTTTAATTAATAATGTATGACTCTTTTCTACATTTTGAATCATAAAACGCTCATTTTATCATGTTTAAATTAGATAATAATGCTGTCAAGACAACATTTTATATTTATCAATTAAAAGAAAAATACTTTTCTTTTCTAATTTTTATATTTTTTATTCATAAATATGAACTATTTGCTTTAATTTTTAGAAGTTTATTAATTTAATCTAATTTTAAATCTCTTTTACAAAATTAATAAGTTCAGAGACTATTACATCATGATCGGGACTTTCTAGTATTGAATGTTCATTATTTTCTAACCAAATTTTCCTTTTATTCTTAGAACTGATATGGCTAAAAATATAATCCATACTTTTTTTTTTAATTTCATTATCTAAACGGCCTTGGAATAATAAAGTTGGGCATTTTACTTTAGGTAAAGATTTTTTCATTTCTTTCATTAATTTTTTTACTTTTGTTGCTATATTTATAGGAATCTTATTATAACCAACCCATTTTTCATTTGTATCTTTTTTCAATCGATCTGAATCAACAGAATGGTATTTAACAAAAATTTTAAAGAATGGAACAAGATGAAATAAAAATGACTTTATTCCAACCGGTGGGCTAATTGTAAAAATTCCATCTAAATTGTAATTCGATGCTGAAATTAAAGTTAAAACGCCTCCCATAGAATGTCCTCCCATAATAATTTTATCACATTTATCCATCAATGCTATTATTTCCTCATTTAGGGCAGATTTCCATTCACTGATAGACGTTTTTCTTAAATCAAATGGCGAGGTTCCAAATCCAGGAAGTAAAGGGACATTTATAGTATAACCACATAGTTGATGCAAATCTTGTGCTATAGGTTTCAAATCGGCACATGTTCCACCACCAAAACCATGTATCATAATAATACCTGTCTTACTTCCTTCAAAATAAAAAGGACCGGCACCTGGTAATGTTTTTTTGGGTGAATCCTGCATTTTATATCAAATTTTTATTATATTCATAACTTAAAACAATATAATGAAAATAATTACTTTTTCATTGTCTTATAACAAGGAATACACATCTTTGAACCTTGATAATCCACAATGCGAGAACTCATAGTTAGTTCATTACAAATTTCACAAGGAGTAGATTCCTCTATCTGAGCCCGTTCAGGAGGATTAAATTCAACCTCTCTAATGTCAAAAATCTCTTCTGGATTAGAAGATAATAACTTTTTTATTCTCTCATCACGACTTAATTTTTTATTTCCAAAAATGGAACTTTTTAAAGCTAACCTAATTCCTCTCTTAGATTTACGACTATAAATAGTATAATTATTCTTTCCATAATCTAGATGTATCAAATTCCCTTTTCCATATGTTGTACCTAATAAGGCTTGGATAGCATCCACACTACAATTATCATTTTCCACAACAGCTACTAGCTCCTCATCAAGAGAATGTTCGAACCCAAGATTTAAAATATACTTAGCAACTAATACTCCTAAAGCTACGCCTGGACATATATGCCCATGAAAAATTGTCGCTTTTTTCATTAAATCCTGAACATCCATATATAACACTAAGAGAAATTTATCTATATAAAAATTTCATTTATATTATTTATTAGATGATATTTATAAATTTTTTATAGATATGAAATTTTCTATTCAAAATGCCACTGACATTAAATTCTTAGTTGACTCGATGTTGGGAAGATTATCACGTTTTCTAAGAATTTTTGGGTACGATACAATATATGCAAATGATTTAAGGGACTACTTTAAAGTGGATCCTATTCCTGATGAAAAATTAAAAAAGTACGCGGAAGATAATGACCGCATAATTATAACGAAAGATTACCCCTTTTATATTAAAACTAAAAGCAAAAGTATATATTTAGAAGGAGAAGGCATATATAATTACTTAAACCAACTTAAAGAAACTTTGAATATCTCTTATGAATTTGATCTAAAGAAAGCTAGATGTTCAATTTGTAATTCAGAATTAACAAGAGTTAAAGATAAAAACCTTATTAAAGATGTGGTGTTAAAAGAGACTTATAAGAATTACAATGAATTTTATCAATGTAACAATCCAAAATGCTCAAAAGTATTTTGGAATGGACCTCATATAATAGATATCACAAATAAAATAAAGGAAAAATTAAACTCTGATTAATTATTCATTTTTAAAATAAGTCTGCTTAATTTCTTGAAATTTTTGTTTAGTAATTTCAGCTTCTTCTGTACACTTACCCTTTGTATACATACTGTAAGCTTGATTCAATAATTCAAGTGCTTTTTTATATTCTTTATTCTTAAAATGATTCTCTGAAAGTTCTACAAGGTAATCTCCTTTTTTCTTATAAAAGGCCATAAAATCTTTAGAGGTGTCAATTTTTTTATCCATGATATAGTTTCCAGTAAAATTTTTGGAATATATAATATTTATAGTGTATTTGAAAAATAAAATTAACTAAATTTGTATAATTTAAAATTTTTCTGCTCTTCTACGGAAATCCTCTAAATCTATGACTTTTTCGTTAAATCGGGATTCTTCTGCAGCAAAAGCCATCAAATGACTTTCTAATGATGCACGAGCGCTTGTTAAAGGTTGAATTTTTTTTTTATCGTTAAGCGTATCAATAAAGGCATTTAAAAGTTCAAAATCTCCCTCATCCACTTTACCTGATTCAAGAGACATTACATTTCTATATACAAGTTTCTTTTTCCCTGAAAAATGATGGTAGAAATATAATGTTTCACCACTGGCATGAAATTCTCCAATTAAAGTTGCTTTTGTTCCATCTATTCTTAAAGTACGTCCTTCTTGTTCGCTGAAACCATGCATCGTTAGATTAGCTGTAACTCCATTTTCAAATTCAATATTTACAATTTGATGATCAACTACATCATTATTACAATGATATACGCATTTACCATATGGACTCGATTTTAAAATTCTTGCTTTTGCTTTATCAGAATAATCTTCTTCTTGATCTGTATATAAATAATATATTGGGAAATCTTGGTAGTATCTCAATTTTTTTAAGGGTTTTATAAATTTAGAAAAATAGGTTAAAAAATTCACATGCTTCCTTCTTAATTGACCTAATAATTTTATTAGTAGATTTTTACTTTTTTCCATCATCTGTGTTATTGGGACAATATCAATATAAATTCTTGGAGCATAATAAAGGCAATAATTTTTTGCTGGGCATCCATCTAAACAATATTCAGGAGCTCCTTTCGGTGCATTTTCCGGCTTGAAATGTAGTAAATTACCAAAAGAACTGATCTTTTTTGGTAATGAATTTACGATCCAATAAAGAAGATCTAAATCATGGCAGCATTTAGCAAGAATCATTGGCGAAGATGTTTTCACGTTAGCCCATGGTCCTCTTATATAGCTATGTGCATAATGATACCACATAACATTCTCTCTATGAGTAATGTTGATAATGTCTCCAAGCAGTCCTTTATGTACAATTTCATGCACCTTGGAAAAGAAATTAGAATATCTAAGTATATGCCCTACTCCTAATATTCTTCCTGTTTCTTCTACCTTTTTCACAATTTTAATACAATCATGTAAAGTATGTGCCATTGGTTTTTCTAATAAAATATCATATCCCTTTTCTAGTGCCATAATTGTAGGTTCTGTGTGCATTTGATCTTGAGTACAAATAAATGCAACATCTGCTAATCTTTTTTCTTTGAATAAATCCTGCCAACTTTCATAACATCTTTTAGGGTGAATTCTATGTAGAGAAGCAAATTTCTTCCGTCTTTTTTCTATAGGTTCAGCTACAGCGATGAATTTTAACTTTGTTCTATTTTTTAAAGCGAAATCTCCATAGATCGTTAAACCACGTCTACCAGCTCCTATGAGTACAGCAGTTATAGGTCTTTTCATTTTCATTAGAAAGTTTTATGATTCTATTATAGAAGGAATTTTTCCTTCTAATAATAAATAATCTAGCAAAACAATAGCGGCCATAGCCTCAACTACTATAACAGCGCGGGGAACAATACAAGGATCATGCTTTCCTTCAATTTGGATTAAGCTTTCCTTCATAGTTTTGACATTAACAGTTTTCTGCGGAACATTTATTGAAGGTGTAGGCTTTATTACAACTGTAAACTCTATTGGCATCCCAGTTGAAATCCCTCCGATTATTCCTCCTGAATCATTTTTTTCAGTTAAAATTCTACCATCTTTAATAATCCAAGGATCATTATTTTCAGACCCTTTCATTCGGGCAGCTTTAAAACCAGCACCAAATTCTATACCCTTTATAGCTGGAATTGAAAAAATAGCTTTACTAAGATTAGATTCAATACTATTAAAAAGGGGGCCCCCAACACCAGCAGGGAAATTAATTACGACACATTTGATTAAACCTCCTATTGAATCACCTGCATTTCTCACCATCTCAATTTTTTTTATCATATCTTTAGATAATTCTGGATTTAATGATCTAACCATGGATTTTTCTCTTATACTAAAGCATCTTTCAAAATCTTTAAAAACATAATCCATATCATCTACAATTGACCCAATACCTTTAGTATAAGCGATTACATTGATATTATATTTTCTTAAAACCTGTTTTGCTAATGCCCCAGCCATGACAAAACCAGCAGTGATTCTGCCCGAAAAACGTCCGGATCCTCTATAATCTGCAAATCCACCGTATTTCTTTAAAGCAGAATAATCTACATGGGATGGTCTTAGTAACTCTATGAATTTTTCATACTTTATTGAATCTATATCTTCATTTTTAATAATAAGACATATCGGAGCACCAGTTGTTTTATTATTGAAAATACCGGATAATATCTGTGCTTTATCCAATTCATCACGGGACGTAGTTAAGTGAGATTGACCAGGTTTTCTCATATTTAATTCTTTCTGAATTAGATCCAGGCTAAAATTAACCCCCGCTGGTATTCCATCAATTATTACTCCTACCAAAACCCCATGGCTTTCTCCAAAAGAAGTTATTTTTAAATAATTACCGAAAGTATTGTCTCCCAAATTTTACACTATTAAATAAATTTTTTAATTTATTAGAATAAATATCTTTTAATTAATAATATATCCTTGATTTTCTTTAATTTTTATTTACGTAATATTTTAATAAATTTGAAAAATGAATTTGCAAATCAATCCAATAAACAGCATAAGTGGAGAGATAAAAGCTCCTCCATCAAAAAGTTATTCACATCGTGCATTTATAGCTGCTAGCCTTGCTGAAGGAGTCTCAATTATTAAAAAGCCCTTAATAGTCGGAGATGTGGAAGTATCTATTGAAATTTTAAAGAAGATAGGCGTGAAAATTTTAAAGGAAGGGAAAGATTCTTATATCGTTGAAAAAGTGAATAGTACCTATAAAAAAAGTAAGGAAGTACTAGATTGCAAAAATTCCGGCACCTCAATAAGAATATTTAGTGCTTTATCACTCTTAATTGATGGTGGGCTTTCGTTTAAGGGGGAATTCTTAAGAAGGAAAAGACCTATACTCCCTCTTTTAGACTCATTAAAAGAATTAGGTGCTGAATATCAACTCACAAAAGAAAAATTGTTTATTCATCGAATCAACAATAACTGTGATAAGATAAAAATACGGGGAGATATCAGTTCACAATTTATTACTGCCCTATTAATGGTAAGCCCATTATTAATATGTGAAAATAAAGATTTTATAACGATAGAAGTAATAACTCCAATAATATCATATCCTTATGTTGAAATTACAAAGCATGTTTTAGAATCATTTGGTATAAATATTTTTGAGGAATTAAATGAAGAAAAAATTGGAAGATATTATATTAGTAGCCAACAAAATTATCGCACCCAAATTTTTGAGATTCCAGGAGATTTTTCTTCAATAGCAAATATAATAGCTGCTACAATTATTTCTCCAGAAGATTCTCAAGTTTTTATAGGTAATTTAAATTTTAAAAAACCCCAAGGAGATAAAAGAGTTATTAAAATACTTCAGGAATTTGGGGCAAATATAGAAATTGACCAAAAATTAAATCGATTAATTGTTTATGGCAATCGAAATAAAAATACCTTAAAAGGATTAGATATAGATATATCTGAAAATCCAGATTTATTCCCCATTTTAGCCATTGTCGGTGCATTTGCAAAAAATAAGACCACTATATATAATGCATCAAATCTTAGATTGAAAGAAAGTGACAGAATCTCCATAGTTGCAAGAGAATTGACTAAAATGGGTGTTAAAGTGAAAGAAGATCATGATACATTAACTGTATATCATTGTAAAAAATTGAAGGGCTCTAAAATAGACCATGAAGAAGATCATAGGATTGCGATGGCTTTTACTATAGCAGCTTTGTATGCAAATTCCATTTCCAAAGTAAATAATATTGAAATAATAAAAGACTCTTATCCTAATTTTATTAATGACTTACAAACTCTAGGAGCAAAAATAGTATTAAAGTGAGGATGGATTTATCTAAATGATTTTTGCCTTCTTTTTCTTGCTTTTTTTCCACCAAAGTGTTTAGGTTCTGTTCTTCTAGAATCTCCAGAAAGTAAAGATTCGTCATATTCCCTGAAAGATTTTTCAATAGTTTTAGTGCCAATAAATTTATTAATAGATTTTGCAATCGCTATCCGAACTGCATCAGTTTGACCCATTTTTCCACCCCCCTTAACATAAACATTGATATCACATTTGTCTAATTTTGGATTATCTATAACCTCTAATATTTCTTGTATTCTTAGTCTCGCAATTACAGGTTCATAGTTTTCCAAGGGAACATTATTGATTTTAATTTGACCTTTAGCAGGAAATCTTAAAACAGCTCTAGCAATAGCTGTTTTTCTTTTCCCCGAGGACTGAACAATTTTAGTTTTTTCGGACATAAGATTTAAGCCTTAATTTGATTATTATTCCATCCTATTCTGGAACATAGATTTTCTAATGTAATATATCTATTATAATATGAAAGTCTTCTTTTTTCAGCATTAGGGATCTCTGTTGGAATTAATTTCTGGTATCTTTTTTGGAAGCGTTCTGGAATATCGCCAATATAGACATGTACTTTTTTAATTGCTTCTTTCCCGCGAATCTTCTTCCGAGGTAGCATTTTTTTAATTATATTTCTCATAAAATTATCAGGTCTTCTTGGCCAAAATGGTCCTCTTGTAGGATTAGTCGCTGTGCTTATATTTAACTTGTTCAAATATTTCTCATGGACACTTTTCTTAGTTCCACTAATTATTGCGTGTTTAGCGTTAATAACCACAATTCTTTCTCCTAATAAAGCTTTTTTAGCTACTTGACTACAAAAACGTCCTAATATTTTATCTGTAGCATCCAATAATAAATATTCTTGCATAGCAATTCACTAATTGATTAAATTTTAATAAAATACTTTTACATTTTTACCCTCAGGGTTCTGCTCTAATAGTTCTTCAATTGAGATTACTTTACTGCCTGAATCTTCAATTTTTTTCCTTGCTGGTTTTGAACAATCTAAACAAGCAATCGTTAGCTTATGATCTAATTCTCCAATTCCCAATACTTTACCTGGAATCACTATCACATCATTTTGTTTAGTTTTTCTATTAATTCTGTATAAATTAGCTTCTATTCGATTTCTTCTGGGACCCGATAATTTTTTTGAAATTTTTTTCCAAATTCTTCTTTTAGTTTTCCATAATTCTCGAATTAGTTTTCTATCGTAATAATTTGAAGGACCTGTAACTCTATGACTCATTTTTATAAATCCAATATATTTTTAATTCACTAATTATGAGATTTAAAATATGGGATATTTTAATAAATTTTTGATTGATTAAGACTCTATATCAAGCTCTTCTAATTTAGTAATAAACTCATCAATTTTTTCATTAAATATTTCTATGGTTTTCTTAATAATGATATTAAAAGGTAATACTCCATCACTTTCTATCGAAAAAATATATGAATTTTCTTTTGCCCGTACTTTTATTTTATTATTAGTGTTTTTCTCACAAGATTGACATAAAGTACAAGTTTTCCAATAATCCTCTTTTAATCTTAAAGAATTTTTTGATGTTAACTCAAAAAGTTTTTCTGGACACATTTTTACAACTAAATTATTTTCCTCAGGATTAACTAAATCATTTTGATTGAATTCAACTATAGGATAATATCTATAAGCTACATTTGAAACAGCTTGCCATTTAGCATGGTTTCGACCAATCCCCAAAATTGCATATGCCTCTAAAATTACTTGGTCATTTTTATCAATTTTTACTATAGGAATATTTGGATCAACAGGAATTATTTTAGGATCATTTGAATTCAAATTCCCTGAATAAATCTCCATTGGAGCATTGGTTGTATTTGTCATTTCTAAAGTTAGTGAAACTTGGCAAAGTGGGCATCCAAATCCAGAGCACTCACAGTCGCTCGGTAATTTATAAGCATCTAAATCTGTCTTGAGCGGAATCATTCCGAGGCGGTGTGCCAAAATCTCATCGTATAAAGGCGAATCATTTTTAAGAATAATCACTTCATCAATAGCCATAGCAGGAATTTCGGTTAACATAATCCTTCGTAGGGCATTCACCATTTCAATAGAAATTCCTTCAATTACAAATACTAAATTATGCGGGGTCTGTTCAATTACTTCAAGATTTGATAGGCTCATTGTTTTAAATACTCAAAAAGATAATAATTAGTATCAGAATATAATTTCAAATACGTAATTCAAGATAAATTTTTCTGTTCTTAGGTAAAAAAATAGAATGATAAAATAATTTAATAAAACTTAAAATATTCATATGCTTTATTTACACTCTGGAAGCAATACTTAACTTCTTGGAAGTTCTTTCTAAATTCAGCAACTTCTAACATTACTTTTTTAGGATCTTTTTTATCAACTAATACTTTTTTAATAAATTCCGCTATATCTTCCATTTCACTTTTTCCCATGCCAAGTCTGGTGATTTCAGAGGTTCCTATTCTCAAACCACCTGGATTTTGATAATGCCTACCCTGTGCGATATCATATGGTAAAAGATTTCGATTAAGAATTATATTTGCTTCTTCTAATAACTTTTCTATGTCTCCACCTAACCCTATAACTTTCTCAAAGTCCGTTATGTCTACAACAATCTGATGTGATTCAGTAAATCCCTTATGTTCCATTAAAACCTTGATTCCGCGTTCGTGTAAAGATTGACCTAGTGCCTTAGCATTTTCAATAACATTTTTATGGTACTCCTTTCCATATTCAAGCATTTCAGCTAATGCAATAGCTAATCCTGCTACATTATGTAGGTGATGATTAGAAAGAAGAGCAGGAAATGCGCAAGATCTTAAAGTCTCAATTAAATCTTCTCTATTAGATACTAAAGTTCCATGCTGTGGCCCTGGAAGGGTTTTATGTGTACTCATTGTCATAACATCTGCACCTTCTCTCAATGGGTCTTGAAAATATCCAGAACCAATCAATCCTGCAACGTGAGCAGCATCATATCCTACTTTAGCTCCAACCTCTTTTGCTACATCGCCAAGTTCCTTAACTGGATGTGGAAATAAAAAAACAGATCCCCCAAATAAAACTAATTCAGGTTTAAATTCTCTAATAATTTTTGCGGAAGCGTCAATATCGAGGTTCATTTCATCATTATCGAAAGCAAGATATTCAATATTTAGTCCCCTAGTTGTCCCAGCTGTACCAAAAATTTCTCTACCACTTTTAGCAAATCTAGGGCCATGTGAAATATGTCCTCCTCTAACGATAGACATACAACACATTTTTCCGTTATTATCTGATGTACACGCATTATACATCGTTAGATTTGCTACAACCCCTGAGACTGGACGAACATCAGCGTGAATGGATTTGAAGTACTCATTAGCGAGATCCATACATATATCTTCTACTTTATCTATATATTTACATCCTGCATAAACGCGTTCTCCACTCCAACCTTCCGCATATCGATGACTGAAATCACAACTACAAGCTTCATCCACAGCAGGACTAGTAATATTTTCTGAAGCGATTAATGGAATACTATGTTTAAACCAATCATGATGTTCTATTAATAAATTTCGAATTTTTTCGATTTTCTCCTTCAATTTTAATCAAACCTTTTTTACAAAGTTTATAATAGTTAAATTAATAATAAAACTCCAATTTTTTTAAATCTTATTGCAAAATAAAAGTTGTAGTATATTTATTCTAATAGAACGCAAATGTTAATGTAAAATATAATAGGATTATCTAGAGTATCCAAAAGTCTTAAAAGTTAGACAATATCCATCAAAATTAGAATAAATAACACATTTTTTCCTTAACCTTTGGATTTCTCCAAAATTAACCTTGCTTCATATAGATCCAATTTTTTTCCAGCCTTTTGCTTTTCTAGTGCTGTTGCTAGCTTTTCTTGTTTAATTTTTTCAAGTTCTTCATCTCGTTTTGTTTGAACTTTATAGGGTTTTTTAGATCTTTTCCCCTGTTTATAAGATTGTTTACCTTTTGGAAATCTTTTTCTTTCATTCATTAATTTTAAATATTGTTCATGACATTTGTCTGCTTCCTTTTTATTTTCAATTAGTTCTTCTTCAATTGCTCTTTTTTTATCTCTTAAGTCTTTCACCAGTTGATAAAGTTCATTCATTTTTATATGATATTTCTGAGATTTATTAGACCATTTATTTAATTGTTCATAAATTTTGTTTAAATTAATTTTGACAATTTGTATTTTCCTTTCTATTTTAAATAATTCAGAATTTTGTTGTTTAGCTAAAAAATCCTGTTTTATTTTCGCTAACTCTCTAATCTTATCTATAATCGTATTTTCTTCCGAAATATCCAAATTTTCAGTCTCAATCTTCCTTTCTAAAGCACTTATTTTTCTTTCTATTTGTTTAATTGAAACAAATTTATTACCATCTTTAACTTGGTCAGATAATTTTTGTAAACTTTTCTTTTCATCTATAAACTTATCAAAGATCTTTTTATATTCAATTTTTTTCTCTTTTAACTGCTTTACCTTGGAATTCCAATAATCTCTTTTTTTTTTACTATCATTTTTAGCTAGTTTTAAATAGTTATCAATTTGATTGTCGATTTCTTGCAACTCATTTATATAATCTTTAGTTTTTTTATTAAGATCATCTCTTTTTTTTCTGAATACTTCAATTTGGTCTTGAAGTTCTTTTAAAGAAAGTCTAGAGCGTTGAGAGAACTTAGATTTTTCGCTACTCATAGATTAATTCATTAACGAGTATTTATAAAAAGATATGTAATAAACATTGATTGAGTATTTCAATCTTACATTTATTTTATATTTTTGGTAAAAAACCTCTTAAATCATTTAAACAATCATTTAATAATACAAATTTGTATAACTTTTACTAAGCAATAGGGATTCATTTTCAAGCTTAAAAAGCTATTTATTACGAATTTTGTTGTTTAATATTCGATAAAATCGATTTTTATTAAAGATTAAAAACATTAAATAATAATTAGGATAATTAATAATCAAACACGATAATTCATGAATTCAGAATTTATCAATGAAAATGATTTAGTATTCTTAGTATATGATGAAAAAAGAAAATGGTTAGTTAAAGCAAAATCAGGAGGAGAATTTCATACTGATCACGGAATCATTTATTTTAATGATCTTATAGGTAAAACCTATGGGTCTGTAATATTTTCAAAACCCCTTGAAACGCAAGGATATAAATTCTGTGTATTACGACCATTACCTTCGGATTATATTCTTCATATGAAGCGAAAAACACAGATAATCTATCCAGAAGACGCTGGTTTAATTTTAATCTATACTGGGATAGGTCCAGGGAGTAAAGTGATCGAAGCGGGATGCGGTTCAGGAGCATTAACGTGTATACTAGTTAGCTATATACGACCAGATGGCCATGTTTATTCATATGATATCAGCCATAACAATATCAAAAGAACTATTAAAAATATCAAAAAGGTGGGGCTACAACGTTTTGCCACTGTGCAATATGGCGATATCACAAATGATAATTTAGAGCATGATAATATAGATTCTGTTGTCTTAGATATGCCACAACCCTGGAAAGCTATTGAAAAAGTGGATCATTATTTAAAATTAAGTGGAACTATTGTTTCATTTTCCCCCACTATAGAACAAGTGAAAAAAACCACATTTTCGCTTAAAAGTCATGGATTTTTTGATATTAACACATATGAACTAATTAAAAGAAAAATCCAAGTAAAAGAGGATGCTACAAGACCATTCACGAGGATGGTTGGACACACAGGTTATATGACTTTCGCTCGAAAAATTCAAGATCTTCAAAATCCTTATCGGGAAAAAAAACCTTCAAGGAAAGAATATATAAATTTTGATGGAATGCCATTAAGGGGATGATTTTTCATGGAAATTAAGTATGAAGAGTTTTTAAAATTAGATATTAGAGTAGGTTTGGTTAAAAATTGTGAGAAAATTGAAAATTCAAAAAACCTTTACAAGCTTCAAGTAGATTGTGGAGATCTTGGAATAAGACAAATATTAACCGGTATAGCAAGTTATTATTCGCCTGATGAACTTATAAATGAGAAAATAGTAGTTTTAACGAATTTGAAATCAAGAACAATGATGGGATTTGAAAGTCAAGGGATGCTATTAGCAGCTGATTTTGATAATGAGCCTTTTTTATTGAAGATTGATGAGCGAAGGGGAAAAATAATACCTCCTGGAAGCAAAATTAAATAATCAAAATCCTTTTAATTTTACCCCGGTTTGGAATTCTTTCTTTTTCTTAAATCTTTCTGTTTTAAAGTAGTATCTCTTTTTTTCAGGTAAAATATCAATATACTTCCGTAAAATATCTTCTACAAATTCTCTTGTGGTTTTATTAGGTACTTTACTAGGATCACTTAAATGTGCTAATATTTCTTTATCTTTTGAATCTGGAGAAAGACCTAAATTTTTAATAGGAATATGAAATGAATGAATAAACCATCCTGTTTTTTTCTCATCATGAGCAATTACTCTCAAAATATTTTCTGGTTCTTTTCGAATTTTAAAATCAATTAATTTCCTTGCTGACCGAACAAGTATTGTCGCATAAATAGGAATATTATTTTTTGGATTGTGGATTTTTTTATAAAATTCTTTTAATCTTTCACTCATCTTGATTCAAAGTAATTAAGATATATTTGTAGCTTTAAAATAAATTAATTAAGAATATTAAATAAATTTACCATTTATCCTTAGCATTAAGAATCTGACAATTATTTTAATATAATTATTAAATGATTTCTTAAAATTATTTTTCTATTGTACATTACTAACATCAAAATTAAATTCTTATCTTCAAAAAGGGAAAAATGACAGTCCAATTAAAAAGTTTTGAAATAAAGACGGAACCATTTTGTGATATAATAGATATTACTTCTCAGATAAAAACTATAATTAAAGAAGGTCATATAAATACAGGAATAGTGAATGTACATGTCGCAGGTTCTACCAGTGCAATATCCACAACTGAATTTGAACCTGGTTTAGTTAAGCACGATATTGAAAACCTTTTGGAAAAATTAATCCCCTATGAAAGCAACTACCATCATCATAGAACCTGGGGGGATCATAATGGCGCAGGCCATCTAAGAAGTTTCCTCCTTAA
This sequence comes from Candidatus Hodarchaeota archaeon, assembly GCA_048887145.1. GTDB lineage: Archaea > Asgardarchaeota > Lokiarchaeia > Sigyniarchaeales > SOKP01 > SOKP01. Next base: position 1,510 of record JBHLKA010000017.1, on the reverse strand, counting down.
GACTTCTCAAACATTTCCATTTCAGAATAAAAAATTAATTTTGGGTACGTGGCAGCAAATAATCTTCTGCGAATTTGATGAAAAACCAAGACATCGAAGAGTGTACTGTCAGATAATTGGAGAATAAATAATAATAAAATTTATTTTTTTGTCAGTATGTTGTTAAATTCCTGAACCAACATATCATAAACATCTCTACGGCTAGTGTCTATCATTTTTAAGATGGTATAATGACAATCTTGGATCTTATTTTTAAATAATGGTATCTTCCTTACAACTTTATCAAATGTATTCTTTTGGTTAATTTGATGATGCAAAAATTCCACAAATTTACTTTCTTCCTCAACCAATTCATTCAAAAATTTTCTTTCTTCTTCAATCAATTAATTCAACTTTGAAAGTTATTTTAAAAATATTAAAATCAATTTCAATTAAAAATAGAAATAATATCCTTAAGTCATAGAAATGATATTCTTAAGTTACAACAATATTATTGTAGAAATATTGGAATATCATTTTAAATTCCTTTGGATTCAGATAAGGTTAAAAATGATGACTTTCACTTTCTAATAAAAATTGGTTGTTTAATGTTATAACTGTCTTGAATTTTTAAAATTCGTGTGAATAACCCTTATAAAGAACTGAACAAACCATGGAAAAGTTAGTAAAAATTATAGTATCAGGTTTGGATAATGCAGGCAAAACTTCTATTTTAACAGCTTTAGATAAAAAATATGACTTTCACAAGGATATCATTTCACTCACTCCAACAATCAGAGTGGAGTACCATACAACATACTTCTTAAATCGAAAGGTAATATTTTGGGATTGCGGCGGTCAAACTCAGTATCGTGAATTATATGAAAAGAAACAAGATATTTATTTTGATGGAACCGACTTGATGCTTTTCATTATAGATATTCAAGATAAGGAAAGATATGAAACCTCTATTGAATATTTGGATATGATTTTAAAACATTTTAGTCGTAATAATATGGATGTTCCTCTTATAATATCATTTCACAAATTAGATCCCGAAATCAGAACTAATGGCGCTTATATTGAAGAAATTGAAAGCTTAAGAGAAAATATTCTTGAAAAATATTCGAATTTTAAAGTACTATTTCAGCAAACCTCTATATATGATTTAATTTCTATTGTACAGCTTGTTTCTTATGGTTTATCGGTTTTTGATGAGAAATTTTTCGACTTGTCAGAATTACTGGAAAATTATATACACCAATTTAACTGTAAATCATTGATTTTATTTGATCGAAATGGAATTATTATTAGTGAATATTATAACAGTGAAATAGAACCAGAGTATTATGTTGAATTATTAGAATCAATTAAGGAACATTTGTTTTTACTTAAAAGAATGCAAGAGGAATCTTATGAAGCAGAAAGTAATTTAACTACAAATGGCAGTGGGTTATTATCATATTTACATAGGATAAAGATTGGAAAAGAACCCTTATTTGTTTCTGTGATTATTGAAGAAAAATATAAA
>JBHLKA010000016.1:0-29863 GCA_048887145.1 Candidatus Hodarchaeota archaeon | reverse complement strand
CTGATTGAAAATGGTGTATCTGCAAAATTAAAGGTTACTATTCCTCCTGTAACCATCCCTTCTTGGCCATGTTTATTTTCTGGTATGACCCCTGAGCAAATGGGATATTATTGGTTTGATCATCCAACTAAAGGATTATTTCATTCAGGTGTATGGAAGGAAAAATCGATATTTTCAATAAATAAATTAAAAAACTTCGTTTTAAATGTTCCTGGCACATATCCTGCTTGGAAAATAAATGGTGAAATGATAACAGGGATGATGTCACCTTCAATTAGTTGTTATCCTGCTGAATTAAAATTATTTTTGCGAAAGGACTGGATAATAGATGCTAAAGATATCGATAAATGTTTTAAAGCATTTGATATTAAAAAGGAATTACTATTAAAAAAATTAAAAGAAGATTTTAATTTATTAACTTATGTAATTAGACTACCTGATACCTTATCTCATAATACACATTTAGAGCGAATTAAAGTAATCAATTATATAAATTTAGCCTATAAAAAAATTGATGATTTTCTCCATCAAATTTTAAAAGAGTATAGCTTTGATAATTTAATAATATTTAGTGATCATGGACTCAAGTTTTATAATTATGAATTTAATATACGTAGATGGTTAGAAAAAAAAGGGTTACTATTTATTAACAAATCTCGGAAGAGTAAATTTTATAGTATAATTTCAAAATTATTCGATATAATTCGACCAGTAGTTAGAATTGATTATAAGAAAGTTAGGTTCATAAAAATGAAAATTTTTAAAGATTCGATGAAGGATTTCATAAGTTCTAAGGATGCTTACGAAGAAAGCAAAGTCATGAGTTTTTTTGGAAATTTAGGAGCCATTTTTTTAAATGAAAAAGAAAAAGTAAAGAAAAAAGAAATCATTAAAATGATGGAAAAGGATAAAAGAATTAAAAATGTTTTATCCTTAGAAATCAAGGATTTTCCAGATATTATTATAATTTTGAATGATAAATATTTATTTGATCATAACTCATCGTTTTTTGTTCTGAGAGGAAGAAATACAATGAGTCATACTCAGCATGGGTTGTTTATTGCTTATGGGAACAATATTAAAAAAACGAATTTACAATTAGTAGATTATAAAGATGTAGCTCCTACTATTTTAAAACTTTTTAAAATTGAAAAGTTAGAACATATGACTGGAAAACCATTAGAAATTTTCTAGTAATTTCTATTATATTTTGGACTTTTATAACTTATTAGATTAAAAGCTAAATATATACTAATAATAGCATCAAGAAATAAATAAAGCACTATTTGTATAAAGAAAAATTTTCCGAATTTATGGAATTAAGTAAAGATTCTTTACCGCAATTGATAGTAGAGAACACACCAGCAGCTTATCCACTATTAGGTTAAAAATTAGACGACTTAGATAAATTTTAAGGTAAATTTGATTATCATGCATATGACTATAACGAAAAATAGAAATTCAATGTTAAAAAACTTAGAAACAGATAGATGTTTTATTTAAACAAAAAGAGTAACTAGTGCACCGAATTCCTTGTTTAAAGTATACTTATCAAGTATTTGAGTAAAAATAAAGGGGAATATTTCGATTAGTTCTCTTAAGATTTTTAATCTAAAAGATTTTTCCTCCTTTTATATGCCTTTCTATAAAATATTAATTCAAAAGATACAATAATATTCATTATTAGATCAACATAAATATAAAATATCAATTTTAGAAGAAAAATTAATTTAAATTTAATTAAAGTCTTTTTACTGATACTTTTAAAAAATAAAATCTTCCTAATTTTCTTTAAATATATACTAAAAATTAGAATTAGACTAAAAATAGACAAATAAATATGTATAAAGAATAGAAAAGGTGAAACAAAAATATAGAGAGAAATTAAAGTTAATACAATGAATTTTAAAAACTGAAATTTTTGACTTTTATAAGCAATAAATAGAAAATTTTCAAGCCATCTTAAATTTTGACGAAAATATTGTCTAATACTTAAAGGAAAATTAAAAGAATCCACTGAAACATTAGAAATAAGATAAATCTTATAGTCTTTTTTTCGAATATCTGAACCTATTATAAAACCATCATCAGCCAATTTTCCTTCAGAAAATTTTTTAACATTTTGAATGACTTCATAATTCATACAAACATTTTGAGAAACTGAATTTGAGTAGTTTGAAATTTTCTTATGAAACCATGGATTTCTATTAATAAATACATATTTAACTAAATCTCGATTAAGAATAAAATTATGAGGTTTAATTGTTGAAATAACAATCTTTTCTTTTTCAGTGATAATAGGATAAAGCATTTGTAAGAATATATTATCATCAAGATAAATATCTGCATCAATTAAATATACAACGCCCTCTGAGATATATTTTAGACAGTCATTAATTGCCTTGATTTTCCCCTCACCTTTCTTTTGATAAAGAATTTCGAAATTTTGTAAGTTTTTATATGATTCGGCTATCTTTATTGTTGGTTTAGAACCACCAGCATTAATTATTACTTTTAAATTCGGATAAGTCAGTTTTGTTATGGATTCTAGACATCCTTCGAAAATTTTTCCTTCATTCCATGCTGGTATAAGAATATTAACTAAAGGAAGCTCTTTTAAATCAATTAATTTAATTTCTTTAGGATCTTTACATTTTTTAAGAGCAATTACGTATTTTTTGTCTCTGATAAAATAACATAGAATATGATATAATAGAATTATGCTAAACAAAATTATGATAAAATATTCAGATAAGATTATGTCTATTAAATTTTCGATAAAAATCTTAATTTGAACAATCAAATCCATATTTTAATCATCTCTAATTTCGTTGAAAAATAAGTTTATAATTTTTTCAGTTGGGGTTTGTTTTTCATCATAAAATGAGTAGTCTTTTGAGAGATTTTTAAGATTTATTGAATACTTATAGTAAAAATCTTTATTTTTAATTAACTTATATAATATATCTATAAGTTCATTCTGATCTTTTACACTTATAAGAGATTTGTCTTCCGTAAATACATATCTGCTTGTAAAAATGAAATTTACATTAATAAAATCCAATAAAATAACAGGCGTTCCGATTATCATAGATTCTATAACTGTGTTTGAAACTCTTGATAACAATAAATCACTCGATTTTATAAGCTGTAGAATATTATAATCCTTGACAATTATTGGATTTACTCCTAAATTTCGTAAAATTTTTTTATGGACTTTTCCATCTTCATGAGGATGCAGTTTTATAATTAAATTATCAATTAAATTCAACTTTTTTAAAGAATTAACTACTGAACTAATGATTTTTTCATTTGATCTTTCATCTATAGGATTAGTCGTTAGCAATATTGTAAACTTTTTTGAATTGAATTCATATTTTTTAGCATAAAACCTATCCTTAACTTCTTCCAGTTTCTCAATTTCTCCTTTATGAAAGTGTTCATAACGCAGTCTCTCTGTCACTACCACTTTTTTGTTCGGTTCACCCTTATTTATAAGGTATTCTTTTTCTAATTCTCTAGGAACAGTAATATAATTGACTTGAGATTTAGTTGCTAGTTCTTCTATTATAGGGATTCCAGCATGAGGAATATAAACAACGTGAATATTTTTTAATTTAAAATATCCAATTTCTAATCTCCCTCTGTTTGAATAATCATTAGCAATGGCAACTAAAACTAGTGGGTTTTTCCCTATAAACTTAATTAGATTATTGAGCATGTTAAATATCTTAATAAGGCGGATAAAAAGATTATAATCATAATAAATTTTCAGAATGCTGTGTAAATTAAAGAACTCATATTCTAAACCAAATGTTATGTTTTCTTTTTTATTACCAATAATTTTTCTAATTAAAAGTAGAAATTTTAATAATTCTGTCATTCTATTTATCGGAAGATAATTTTCACAGGAATAATGTTGTGGATCTACGTTATTATAATCCATCAAACTATCATATACAGGTTTAATACTGTAGAATTGATTTTTTGTATCAGTTAAAAATAAGATTGTGTTTTTTTCCTTTTTCTTTAAAGCATAATCTTGGTTAACGTTCTGTAACAATCGCCTTTTCAAAAAAACGCCAAAAGCAATGAAAATATATTTTAAAACATTAAAGATATTCAAAAGATTTTGACTCTTTATTAATAAATTGTCTTTGCATGTCTCAATGTTATGATTAAAATTTAATGATCGAAATATTTGAAATACATTGGAACCAAAATTAAAAAAAATAATTCGATCAAATTGTATTGTTTTAAATAAATCTTTTAATAACTCATAATGTCCAATGTATTCATTGAATAATACGAGTAAATCAATCTCCAATACTTCAGCGATAGATATTCCTTTATACTCAAGGTTTCTTAAAATGCTTAAGTTTTTAAATAACTTATTTAAATTTTGCTTAGTAGAATTAATAATTTTGTTTCTTAGCTTGATATATTTATCTCGATCTAAATCAGAAAAAGAAGAGGGAGTTTCTGGTTCATTTGAAATTGCATTTTTAAAAATGGATCCTTTTTGAATAAATGTTTCTAAATTCGGAGCCGTATTACGATAATATCCATAAGATTTAAGATGATCAGCCCTTAAAGCATCAATAGTGATTAAAATAACTACTTTCCCTTTTAAATTCTTAGGCATCAAGATATAATATATATGAGACTTAAATAACCTTATGAATTATGAGTTTTTTAATTGAATACTCAAATCTACTTTTTAAAGTAAATTCTAGTAGTAAATATTCCACTTTTTAAATTTATAGCTTGTTTCTATTTCAGTTGAGTTTCTTTTTGAAAAGCAATTAAATAAAATTAATAATTAAATGATTATTAAAATAGTTGTAATAAACATGAATATCATCAGTAAACCAGTAAGATTCATAAAAAGCAATCTTATATATCGAATGACAGGTCTTTTTTCAGAGGTTAATATTGAAACTTATGGATATTGTAACCGCCAGTGTTCATTTTGTTTTAATAATCAAAAGTATCCGCAACGAGAAATAGGGATAATGGATGAAGAAACCTTTCGAAAAATTGTTGATGAGCTTGGAGATTTAGATTTTAGCGGAAGAGTGGGATTACATCATTATGGAGAACCATTATTAGATAAAAGACTTGCTAAGTTTGTAAAATACGTTCGAAAGAAATGTCCAAAAAGCTTTATAGAAATAGCATCAAATGTTGATTATTTAAATGAAGATAAGCTAAAAGAACTTGTTAATGCAGGGTTAAATCGAATACTAGGAACCAATTATGATGATGCTCGAAAAATGGAAATGGAAAAATTAGCTAAAAAATATCCAAAAAATTTTACTTATCGTAGTTATAAAAATTTAAATATTGTTAATCGAGCTGGAGGAATCTTCAATTATAAATCGAACTTGATAAATAAAAAATGTGAAAGACCTTCAAATTTTTTGGTTATTAATTGGAAAGGAGATGTTATTTTATGTTGTGATGATTATTATTCAAATTACATCTTTGGTAGCGTTAGAAAAAATTCAATTATTCAAATATGGTATTCTGAAAAATTTCAAGAAATTAGAAAGATTTTAAAGAAAGAGAGCGGAAGAACCAAGATAGAAATGTGTAAGAATTGTGATGATATATCCTATCAATTTGGAATATTAAAAGATTTAATATTATCTATTAGAAATAGAATAAGTAATTTTTTTAAGGGAAAAATAAAAAATACTTAACTTACAAAATTAATTAATTCAGCAATTGTATAGAGGCCTCCTATATAATTATTTGGGATATCCTCAACTTTGATATTTGATTTTAGTATATTTTCATTTTTTAAAAGTTCTATCATTTCAGACAATTTCGGTAATGATCTAACAACTGAATAGAATTCAGGATTACCGCTAGTTCCTAATTTAAAGTGCCTTTCTGCCCATTTAATTCTTTTCTTAATATATCCCTGTAGTTGATCCGAAAATGCACTCGAGGCGTTATAATTTAAAGCATCTGAGACTTTTACTTTCGCTACTTTACGATTTAATGATGTTGTTACTTTTCGCTCAAATAAAAATCTATCATTCCAAGGGCGGAGGAAAAGTCTTTTTAATTGATTGTAATAGTTATTTTCTACTCCACCCTTTAAAGTAATTCCACACGGAATAATATGGCGATCCATCAATGGACTATACCTATCAATTAAATAAACATTGGTGGTCCGTCCTGCTTCCATATAATAATAGTATATTTTTGCCAGAACTTTACCTGACTTATCATTTGCATAGTGTTTAAGAAGATCGCTTTTAAGACGATCTTTATAACCTAAACTTAACTTTTCATATTTTTTTGAAAAGATATTATAAGGTATATCACTAAAGTTCGTTCCATATCTCCTTCCTCCTCCCTGTTTTAGAATTAAATTTTCAATTGCAATTATAGGGTTAGAATCACCACAAGACCAGAGAAACATAGGTTTATAGAACTCTCCGGAATGTCCTGTGATATTCAAGCTATATCCCTCTTCTTTTTTTAACTTTTGATATTGATAACCATGATGCCAAGTTAATATATTCACACAAGCATCAAAATCTATAAAAGCATTATCAATTTCTTGTTGAATTGTAGTATCATTAACCTCATGATGATGCATAATATGATTCAGTCCTAAGATATTGGCTATTTGTTTTGATAAAAATACATCTGGATAATCAGGCATTCCAGTTGTCCAAGTATCAAATTGTAGGCCATAATGAACGAATATCGTGGAAAGCATTCTGCTATCATGTCCTCCCGTCAAATCTAATACCTTCTTTCCCTTAACTTTATTTAAAGACTCGACAATGATTTCAAATCTTTTTATTATTGACTTATTGTCAAATTCGTCTATTAAAAATATATCTCTTAGATTTTTTCTTTCAATTTGAATATTAGATCCCTTAATTATTATAATTTCATCATGCTGCACTTTTTCAATTTGATTAAAAGCTGTTTTCCATCCCATATACGAATCAGATATTATGAAATTGGAAATCATTTCAGGATTCATATCCTCTTTGTTAAATTTGTTTCGTTTTATTGATTCTAAATAAGATGTAGAAAAAAGATTAGGAGATTTAAAAAGATTATATTGCCCAGCATTATCATTAAAAAGATAATAAATATTGTTCTTTTTATCATAAATAATAAAAGCATATATTCCCGTCAAATTTTCAATAAACTTGTGTATGTTAGACCTTTTAATTCCTTCTAAAAACCTTCTCACTGATGGTTCATCTGGAGTATGCCCTTTAATAAATGGCATTCCCTCCCAATAAACCTCATAATTATTATCTTCATATTTCTTTGTCCGACTCGTCTTACCAATATTCCATGTTATAATGTCAAAATTCATGATTTTATCACTTTATAGTATATTTCTTAAAAAATTATTATTCTTAATCAATTTAATTATTAGTTTCCTTTTTTATCTTTTATAATTCTTCTTATTAAATTAGCTGCTTTCTCAGCTGCACTTTCCTTATTATCAAATGAATTATAACCTTTTGATAGATTCTTTAAACCTTCGGAATATTCGTTATAATACTCCTTATCATGAAATAATTTATAAATTGAATCTTTCAATAATTTTTCATCAGAAATGTTTATTAAATAATTATCATCTTTAAAAAGATATTTTCCTGAAAATTCAAAATTATAATTAATAAATTCTAACAAAATAACAGGTTTACCAAGTATCATTGCTTCTAATACTGCTGTGGAATTTCGTGATAATATGATGTCTGATGAATTAATGAGATCTAATATATTATAATCTCTAATTATAGTTGATTCAACATTCAATTTCTTTAAGATGTGTTTTACTATAATTCCATCTTCACGAGGGTGCAATTTAATTAATAAATTATTAAGTAAACCTAAATTGTTTAATGCATTTACAACACTAATAATTTTTTTTTGTTTAGAATACCGCCCTACAGGACTTGAAGCCAGTAACACTGTAATCTTATCTTTTTCAAATTTATAAGCTTTTCCTGTAAACATATCAGGAACCTCCTTAAGGTTTTTGAGCCTTCCCTTATAAAAATCTTCGTATCTAGGTCTACCAATAACCACTATCTTATTCGAATCCACTCCTTTACTAATTAAGAATTCTTTTTCACGTTCTCCAGGTACTGCTAACACACTAAAATCATATGTGAAGATCATTTCATCATAAATTGGAAGAGCCCCATGAGGTATAAAGATTGAGGGGACATTATTAGATTTTGAAAATAATGCAGAAACCCTGCCAACTAATGAAAAATCGCTGGGAACCACTACTAATAAAGGAATAAATTTTCTAAAAAGATCAGCTAAGTTATTCCGTACATTATAGATTTTAATTAAAAAAATATATAAATTAAATTGATAGAAAATTTTAATTAGATTATCTAGTTTAATTGAATCATATTTTAATAAATGACAAATATTTTTATGATAAATATTTAATAATTTTCTTTGGTTCAATAAATGTCTAATAAGATTACTAATTTGGCTGAAACTAATATAATATTCAGGTAAGTAAAAAATTGGATTGATTTTGTCTTGCTTTTTAAGTAAATCATATACAGGACTAATGCTTTCAATCTGAGTCTTTGTTTGGCCTATAAAGATTATGTTTTGCGAGTTATTTTCACGCTTATTATCAGATTCTTTGAAGCTTTTAAACAATTTATTTTTAATAAATACTAAAATAACACTTAAAACATATTCTATTATATTCAGCCATTTTAATTTATTATATATTTTTCGCAAGAATTTATCTTGAATAATTTCAATATTATTTCTTAAGTTATTTAGTGAAGATAATAAATCAATAGAATGGCAATTATGATTGATTAGGATTACTTTATCATAATTCCCATTTTGAATAATTTTCTTCAAGATTTCAAAATTTCCAAAAACGTGATTAAAAAATTGAATGAAATTTAATTCCAATACTTTTTCTATTTGTATTTCTTCAAATCTAAGTGCATTAACTAAATCTAAATTTTTATTTAAAACAAATAAATTCTTTCTTGTTGAATCTAAAACCTTATCAAATAACCCTAAATATTCCTTTCTGTCCAAATTTAATCTATAGTTAGCAATAAACTTATCAATGTCATAATTATCTGTTTTAACATCAATAACTTGGACGTTTAAATCGTCTTCTTTATAAGATTTTTTTAATAATCGTAATAAACGCTTTAACTTATTCTGTTTGTAAAAAGTTAAAAAATTTTTAACGATTTTTGGAATATATTCAAATTCAAAATTAAAGAGATTATTGATAATTAAGATATTTGGCATTTTAGTTAGTTGTATTAATTTTACACATAATTGAATAGATTATAGAATGATTAATTAATTTTTCTTTATTCTACTAATTTCATTTTAGTTCTGAAGAGATTCGAATAGTTTATTATTTTTTAAATAAAAATAAAATTTTTTAATCATTATAATTGACAATATTTATTTTTAATTTATTGAGTTTGGAAAATCTATTCTATCAAGAGTATGAAGAAGATAATTATTATTGGAGCAGGAAATATTGGAAGCCGCCATTTACAAGCGTTAAAATCTGTGAAAACTCCATTAAAAATAGATGTAATAGATCCAAGTGTGAAGGCTTTAAAAATTTCAAAAGAAAGATATGATTCGATCCATCCAGATATATCAGATCATGAAATCTCATATTCACGTGATTTAAATATTCAAGATGACCAAATAGATATTGCAATAATTTCTACAACTTCAAAAGTTAGGAGAGGTGTAATTGAGAATCTTCTGGAACAAAAGAGTGTTCAATTTTTTATTTTAGAGAAAATATTATTTCAAGAAGAAGAGGATTATTATATTATTGAAAAATTGTTAGAAAACAATAATTGTAAGGCATGGGTTAATTGTACAAGACGGTTAGTTCCATTTTACAAAAATGAACTTAAAAAGTTGTTTAATAAAAAGAGATTATTTTTTTCTGTTATTGCTAGCAATTGGGGTTTAATCTCGAATTTAATTCATTATCTCGATCTCATTGCATATCTTATAGAATCAGAAGATTTCTCAATTGATACATCTTATTTAGATCCTAATCCTATTCCAAGTAAGAGAGAAAAATTTATTGATTTAACGGGAATTTTACAAGTCCATTTCAAGAATGGAAGTCATGGAATTTTTAATAGCTTTTCTTCAGGAAATCTTCCCGGGATTATTGAAATTGCTTCAGATACTGATTATTGTATTATAAATGAATCAGAAGGAAGGGCTAGAGTGTTAGAAAGAAATAATCAGATGGAATGGAAAGAGTATGAAGCTAAAATAATGCCAACAAGTCAGTTAACTACAAATATTGTTGAAGACATTTTAGAAACCAATACATGTAAATTAACCCCCTATAAGAATTCAATGAATATGCATTTATCATTTCTTAACCCTATTTTAAAATTTTTAAATGAAAATTCTAAACTTAAATATAATCAATATCCTTTTACATGAATTGATAATTATGAGTTTAAAATCCAAAATCAGTACACTCCTCATAGGAGCAGGCCCAATGGCAGCTGAATACTCTAAAGTTCTTACTGCTATGGAAATCCCTACCATTCTTGTAGGTAGAGGGAAGGAATCGGCTCAAAAATTCAAAGAAATAACTGGTTTAAATGTGTATTTAGGAGGTATTGATAAATGGCTAAAAAGTAATAATAATTATCCCAATTATGCTATTGTTGCTGTTAGCGGAACAGAATTAAGTAATGTTACCCGATCCTTATTGAAAAGTGGATTTAAGAAAATTTTACTAGAAAAGCCAGGTGGTTTAAATTATGAAGATATCAAATCCCTTGCTCTAGATGTGAAAAAATATAAAGCAGATGTAGTATTAGGTTATAATCGCCATTTTTATTCATCAGTCTTAAAAGCACAAGAACTCATTAAAAATGATGGAGGTGTGAATTCTTTTTATTTCGAATTTACAGAATGGAGTCATGTAATTGAAAAACTTGAAAAGCATAAAGAAATAAAAAGCCACTGGTTATTACATAATTCAACACATGTAATTGATTTGGCATTTTATTTAGGAGGATTACCAGAAAGGATTAATTGTTATAAATCTGGAGGATTTAAATGGCATCCAGATGGAGCTATTTTCACGGGATCAGGAATAACAAAAAATGGTGCTTTATTTGCTTATCATTCCAATTGGGACGCTCCTGGAAGATGGGGAGTAGAAATTCTAACAAAAAATAATAGATTAATATTCAGACCTCTAGAAAAATTAAAAATTCAAAAAAGAGGGAGTATTGCTATAGAGGAAGTCGATATTGATGATGATCTAGATATTAAGTTTAAACCAGGTTTATACAGAGAGGTTAGCGCATTTTTAAGTGAAAACTATAAAGAATTTATTGATATCCACCAACAGGTAAAACATCTAAAATATTTTGAGATGATTAATAAAGGTCAATCTTCCTAAAGTTTAATAATTAATATAAAAATCAAGATCGGAGAGTTTTCTTGACAAAAATAAAAACTATATTATTCTTTGGTTTAGGTTCAATTGGTACACGGCATTTACAACTTCTAAAAAAGAATTATAATTATGAGATATATGCTTATAGGACTAAAAGAGATAAACCTAATGAACTTGTAAAAAACATCTATGATTTTAATGAAGCTCTTAGGACTCAACCAGATATTGTCTTCATTACTAATCCAACGTATCTACACATAAACACAGCACTTTCTTGTTTAAGGGCAGGTATAAAAAACTTCTTTATAGAAAAACCTTTATCCCATAACAATGAGAAATTGGATATTTTTGCGGAAGAAGTAAAAAGATCTGGAGCTTTAGTTTATGTTGGTTATGTGATGCGTCATCATCCTATGATAAAATACTTAAAGAAATTAATTGAAAAGATGAATGAAAAAATTTTCTATTCACATACTGAATCTAGTTCTTTTTTACCAGAATGGCGTCCAGGAGTTGATTATCGAAATATCTATAGTTCTAAACGAAAACAGGGAGGAGGAGTGATTTTGGACTTATCTCATGAATTTGATTATAACCAATACCTTTTTGGGAAAATTAATTCCATATCTGGAGTATATGGCAAAATAAGTAATCTTGAAATTGATGCAGAGGATTTTTGTGATGTTTTTCTTAAATTTGAAAGTAATGTATTTGCTACTATTCATTTAGATTATTTTAGTAATATCGCTAAAAGATTAATAAGGATTTTAACATTTAAAGAAGAAATACTCGCAGATTTAATAAACAAAGAAATTATAATAAAATCTAATCAAGGCATTAAAAAAGAGAAATTTACTTTTGAGATAAATGATATTTTTGAGGAACAACTAAAATACTTCTTAAATGGGGTTGAAAACCAATCTAAAAAAATTGATAATCTTAACGAAACAAAAGAATTACTTGAAAGAATTTTAGAATTTAAGAATAAAAATAAAATGATTACAACATAATTAAAACCATGAAAATTTTAGGTACAATATGCGCTCGTGGAGGCTCAAAGGGAATAAAAAATAAAAATATTCGAATGCTTTTGGGAAAACCACTAATAGCACACTCAATTGAAACTTTAAAAGCGTGGGGGAAAGCAGATCGAATAGTATGTTCCACAGATAGTCAAGAAATCCAAAAAATTGCCCGTGACTATGGTGCTGAAACACCATTTGTTAGACCAAAAGAATTAGCAGCTGATACTGCTGGAAAACTTGATGTCTTAAAACATATGCTTAAATTTTGTGAAGATGAAGAGGATTTGAAATATGATTATATTGTTGATTTAGATCCAACTTCGCCCTTAAGATTAGTAAAAGATATTGAAAATGCCATTAAAATTTTAAATGAAAAAAGGGCAGATCTCATTTTAAGTGTATATAAAGCCCATAAAAATCCTTACTTTAATATGATTGAGCTTAATAATGAGGGGTATGCTCAAATTTGTAAGAAATCAGAATCAAATTTGGTCTCAAGGCAACAAGCTCCTCAAGTTTATTCTGTAAATGCTTCGATTTATATTTACAGGCGAGATTATCTAGCTAATATAAGTAATCTTCTTGAAGGGAAAGTTGGTATTTATGAAATGCCTGATTATTCAATAGATATAGATAGACCCATTGATTTTGATTTTATAGAATTTATTGTTAGAAAAGGTGTTTTTAAATTTGACTACTAAAATCTGGCCTGATTTTTTTAAATTAGATGATATGATTATTGTTGTTGCTGGAGCTGGATTAATTGGTTCAATAATTACCAAAGCATTAGCCGAAGCAGGAGCTATAGTAATAATGGCAGATATTAATGAGGAAAAGGGAAATAGGTTAGCAGAGGATTATAAGAAAAAAAATCTAAATGTAATTTTTAAAAGATTAGATATTACAAGTGAACACTCTATTGATTCACTACTAGATTTTTGTATGAAAGAGTATAATAAACTTGATGCATGGGTTAATGTTTCTTATCCAAGGACTAGCGATTGGGGGACAAA
This sequence comes from Candidatus Hodarchaeota archaeon, assembly GCA_048887145.1. Taxonomy (GTDB): domain Archaea; phylum Asgardarchaeota; class Lokiarchaeia; order Sigyniarchaeales; family SOKP01; genus SOKP01. The sequence goes on along the minus strand of JBHLKA010000016.1, from coordinate 16,370 downwards.
AGGGCAATTAACTAATTATCCCTCATTTATTCAAAATTTAGATATGCATTTAGGTGGATACTATATCACTTCTATAAAAGCCGCAGAAAAAATGAAAGAACTAGGTGGTGGTTGTATAGTGAATTTTGGTTCGACTTATGGAATTACCGCACCTGATTTTTCAATTTATGAAGGTACAGAGATGACGAACTCTATTCCATATGCTGCCATTAAAGGAGGAATCAATATGCTAACAAAATATATCGCAACATATTATGGAAAAGATAATATACGCGCAAATGTGATAGCTCCAGGTGGAGTTTTTGACAATCAACAAGAACCGTTCCTCAGTAACTATAATAGAAAAGTTCCACTCAATAGAATGGCTAAACCTGAAGAAATTGCGGGTCCAGTTTTGTTTCTTGTTTCAAAAGCAGCGTCTTACATAACCGGCCAAATATTAATAGTTGATGGCGGTTGGACTACTTGGTAATTGATAAAACATTTCTTTTCTAAACTATCTATTTAATAAGTTAAAACTTTTGATAAAAACTTTTTATCAATTTTGAGATCCTCGAGTATCTTTACAATTTTTTCAGAAGCTTTCCCATTCCCATAAGGATTCACTGTTTTTTGACATATTAATTTAAATTCTTCTGATAGAGCTCTATTAATTTCGAATTTAATCTTTTTTTCATTGATAGTACTTAAATTAATAATATTACTTCCTGTCTCCCTCCCTTTATTACGTAGTCCTATATTTAAAAAGGGTAATTTAAAAGTAGGAGCCTCCACAATTCCGCTACTTGAGTTTCCTAAAAATAAATCAATATTTTTTAGTAAACTTAAATAATCAAATCGCGGTATATTTTTAAAAATTTTAAATTTTTTTATTCCACTATAACTTTCAATAACTTGAATAATTTTATCGCTTCCTAGATCGTTATTAGGATAAATAATTATTGTTTGAAGATTCAGATTTTTTAATGCAGCTAAAATTTCTTCCATTTGATTGCCTGCGTCTTCTGATTCAGGGATATAAGGATGGTATATACATAAGACAGTTGTTTCATCAATATTAAGTCCAAGCTTTTTGAATATCATTTTTTTATCAAATAATTGCATTTCATAAATTTGATCGAGTGAAACTCCACCAACCTTATGAATTCTCCACTCTTCTTCTCCCATCTTTTTCAATCTTTCTGCACTTGACTTACAAGCAGGAAAATGAAGATGGGCAAACTTAGATATTGAATGCCTTATTCTTTCATCAACTTGACTAGATTCAGCACTATCACCTCCTTGGATATGAGCTACTGGAATGTTTAAACTAGCTGCTGCAATTACAGCACTGAAAACTTCAAACCTATCTCCAGGTATTAATAGTAAATCTGGTTTATCATTATGAAAAGCATTTGTAAAACCTTGTATAGCTAGACCAATAGCATTGCCCAGAGTTTCTGAACTACTTACATCCTCCTTTGGATACATTGGAATTATTTTATGTATTGATACACTATCTTTTTTAATTAGTTCAATTGTTTTACCGTACTTTTCTAATAAATGCATTCCTGTAACATAAAAAAGTAACTCTAAATTTTTAGATTCTTGAATTTTTTTAAGCAATAAGTACATATTTCCATATTCTGCTCTAGAACCAGTAACTACCGCAATTTTTTTCATACGAAAATTTTTCCCAAAAAGAGTTTAAATTTTTTTCAGATAATTTAATAGATGTGGAAAGTATTATTTAAAAATAACTTAAGTACTTACTAATATATTAAAGTATTTAAAGTTAAGATGCAGATCATAAAAAACAAAATAGATTGGAATAGGATTCTTAGATCAAATTTTCAAGAATTAATGGATATTTATTTTAGATATGAATATTTTGATCTGTATGCTAAAACTTATGACGTTTTACCAGAAGCTCTTTATTGGGAAGATAAAAATATAAAGGTTTTCTGGAGTCATCTTATAAGAAAAATTAAGAATATTGATCTTTATAAGGATTATAATTACTATGATTTAACCACTCCATATGGTTATGGAGGGCCTTTGATTTATCCGAAAGTAGATGATAATGATGAACTAGAAGATTCTCTGGAAATATTTTTCAATGAATATTGTAAATATGCAGAGGAGAGAAAATATATTTGTGAATTCATTCGTTTTTATCCAATTCTAAAAAATTGGGTTGGTTTTGAGAAATTATTTAATATAATATATTTGAATGATGTTGTTGTTCTTGATTTGACTCAAGATTATGAAGAAATTTGGAATAAAATGGCAAAAAGTACAAGATATTATACTAGAAAAGCACTTAAAGAATTTGAAAAAATTATTATAGTGGATGACCCCACTGCTGAAGAGATTAATGATTTTGTATCTCTATATTATGAAACCATGGATAAAAACAACGCAACAAAAAAATATTACTTTCCACATGAATTTATTAAGAACCATTATAATTTTGGAAATTTACTTATCTATTGTAAGAATAAAGATAATATAATTGGCTCTAGCGCAATGTTTTTAAAAGGAAATCAAATACTTCATTATCATTTAAGTGCTACGAACTATAAATTCAAAAATCCTCCTTCTCGAGCAGTTTTATGGGGCGCAATTGAATGGGCTAAAGAACGTGGATTAAAATTTCTTTACTTTGGTGGAGGTAGAGCTAAAAATGATAGTTTATTTAATTTTAAAAAAGGTTTTTCCGAAACTTATTTGCCATTTTATATAGGTAAGATAATGTTCGATTCTAAAATATATAAAAAACTAACTTCTTTGAATTCATTAACAAAAGAAAATAAAGATTTCTTTCCTTTATACCGAGTTGGTTATGATGAGACAATTGTTTAAAAAACAAGAAGGGCGAATTCTTCTTTCAATATACTCATAATAATTAAATTTTTATAAGAGCCATTTTTGTAAACCGCAGATCGTAAAACACCTTCTTTTTTAAAACCACAAGTATCATATATTTTAATAGCACGTGGATTATCTTCCAATACTTTCAAATATATACGATTTAAATTAAGATTATTGAAAGCATGGCTTAACATGAGTTTTGTGGCTTCAGTACCGTATCCTTTATCGTAGTTTCTCTTATCACCAATCATTATATGAAATTCTGCCGATTTAGAAATTTGATCAATATCTAAAAGGCTAACGAGACCTATCAGTTTTTCATCAGATTCTAAAAAAATAGAACATCTTACTTGCTTATCGCGACTTAATAAATACCTCTCAAACCAAGCTTCTTCGATTTCGATATTGATATAACGAAACGGACCTCCTAAAAAATCAATAACTTCTGGGTCATTTCTCCATTCATTTATTAATGGAATGTCTTTTCTGGAAAGTTCTTTTAAATAAACCATTATAATACCTCTTTTATTTTTTCTATAATTAATTTCATATCTGAAAGATTATATCTTTGATCTATTGGTATTGGTATTAGATTTTCTGTTAAATAATATTCAAAACTTTCTTTTTCTACCCTTTCAATTACTTCTTGCCAGTAGGTTGAGATATATATTTTATTCTCTATTAAAAATTGTTTTAATTTTCTGTTATTAATTAAGAAAGGATATTTCATTGGACCATTTAAATTTTCAAGATTAATATGTAATTCATTAAGATCCTTCAAATTTTTGTGAAGAAAAATAAAATTTCTTTCCCTAGTTACCTTTACTTTCTTATAATTGATTGAAGATAATATATTTCGAGTTAAATTTGACATTCTTTTAATAGGATCATGTGAAAGAAATTCTTCTACTTTTAAATAATCTTCATAACCTGCATCTGCTCCTAGTTCCCATCTTTTTAATATATGGGAATAATTTTTATAAGAGATGGCTTGTTCTAATTCTTCTTCCAAAAATTTTTTTATGTACAAATAACCTCCATCAACAACTCCAAAAAATTTTCTTGTTGAATAAAAGGTAGGATATTTATAAGGCTCGCAATAAAATGCTTGGGAATTGTCTATTATAAGATTCTTAATATTAGCTGCTAAAAACTTGACAATTGAATCATTAATTCCAAAATAATTAACATATAAGACAAACTCATTTTGATTAAAATTGGATGGTAATTCTGGTTCAAACTTTTTATTTATATGATAAAATTCAAGTTCAATTTTTAATTTGTGTATAGGCTCTAGAACACTATTACAAATATAATAAGGTATAAAGATTTTAGTTGGTTCTAAAACTTTTAAAATGTAATATAAGGCATTTCTTCCACTATTGAGTCTTAATGCTTCTGGATGATATTCTTTTCTCTTCTCTAGTTCCAATTCAAAATATCCGCCAATTTCTCTCATTTAATCAACAATTTTTATTAATTTAAATCTATCTTATTTATGGGTTGATCTTTTTTTATATTTTTTAAAGCAACTTTTCCTATTAAATCAGAAATTTCTTCTGGTTCAATGGTCCCTTTTGATCTTTTAACTGTTAACATTTCTTCCGTGATTTTACTCCCTTTCGAAATGTTTATCTTAGCAACAACAGTTTTTCTTATTATTTTTCTCAATTCTAATTCTTCCTTAGTCGGTTCTTTATTACTCTTTCCTAGGATTAATTCAACTGTTCTAATTTTTTTTACTAAATCCTTCAATTCAACTGGATCTAATGAACAGATATGATCTGGACCTATTGCATGTTTGTCATAAGTAAAATGCTTTTCAATCACCTTTGCACCGAGACCTACAGCTAATTGAGGAACCAAGGTCCCAATTGTGTGATCTGAATAACCCACTATGCGATTGAAAGAATTCTTAAGGGTAACCATTGCTTTCAAATTAACATCCTTATATTCTGTAGGATATTGGGAAGTACAATGTAATAATATTAGTTTGTCATTACCGTTATCATAAATAATTTTTATTGCTTTTTCAATTTCATGCAAATTAGCCATTCCTGTAGATAAAATTATCGGCTTACCTTTTTTGGCAACCTTTTTCAATAAGAGACTATTTGTCAAATCTCCAGAACCAATTTTATAAGCAGGTATTTCGATTTCTTCTAAAAAATCTACACTTTTTATATCAGCAGGAGTGGAGAGAAAAATTATTTTTTGTTGATCTGCATATTTCTTGATATCCCTAAATTGATCGTAACTTAATTCTAATCTCTTTATCATTTCAAATTGTGTTTCTTTTTTCCCTATATTTTCTTGTTGATACTTTGCCGTCTCTACGGATTTTGTAACAATTTCTTCTGTGATCCATGTTTGAAATTTAATTGCATCTACATTTGCAACTCTTGCGATTTTAATAAGCTTTCTGGCTTTTTCAATATCACCATCATGATTAACACCTGCCTCTGCTATAATAAAACAAGGAAAACCATTTCCAATTAGTTTATCGCCAATTTTTATCTGCAATTTTCAGCACAAAAATCAAAAATTTGATAATAAATAAATAACATTCTTAATGTTAAAATATTGCTTAATTTTACCCTAAATATACAAATTAATTAATTAATTAAATATTTATATTCATAAAAAATACTGACATAGTGAATTCTTCTTGGATTATTCTACTTTTTTTAAGGATAAAATAATTTTAGTAACGGGGGGTACTGGAACCATTGGTTCTGAAATTGTATCCCAATTATTAGATCTGAATCCCAAAACTATCAGAATCCTCTCAAATTCAGAAAATGAGTTGTGGGAAACAAAATTGAGGTTCAAGGATTCAGCATTTAAGTTGAGATTCTTATTAGGAGATATAAGAGATTATGAAAGGATTTTACGAGCAGCTAATAATGTTGACTACATTTTCAATGCTTCTGCTGTAAAACATGTGCCTATTAGCGAATATAATCCTATGGAAGCCATTAATGTAAACATTCATGGTCTAGAAAATATAATTGAAGCCGCTTTTAAATGCAACGTAAAAAAGCTCATCCATATATCTACAGATAAAGCAGTAAATCCTACAACTGTAATGGGAGCAACAAAAATGCTAGGAGAACGTTTATGTATCTCAAGAGAATTAGCAAAAGGTACACATAAAACTCAAATATCAATAGTTCGCTTTGGAAATGTCTTAGGATCAAGAGGCTCTATTATTCCATTAATTAAAGACCAAATTAAAACTGGTAATTATGTTACGCTAACTGATGAAAAAATGAAAAGATTTTTTCTTTCAATCTCTCAAGCTGTTGGTTTAGTTTTAAAAGCCTCTGTTTTTGCTAAGGGGGGAGAAATTTTTGTACTTAAAATGCCTGCTATCTTCATCAAAGACCTCATAGAAATTCTAATCGAAGAATATACGCCTAAAATTGGCAAGGATCCAAAATCAATAGAAATAAAAACTATTGGACCGCGCTTAGGAGAAAAAATTAACGAAGTCTTAATTTCTCCTATAGAATTTACATCTTGTTATGAACTTAATGGAATGTATTGCATCTATCCGCTAGCACATTTTAATCATGATAAGTCCTATTACAAAATTGATAACGAAGGTACGAAAGTAATTTTGGATAAAGATTTTCATTATAATACTGAGCATGCTACTACTTTGAATAAGGAAGAGATAAAAAGTATTTTAAAAGAATTAAATTTAATTTAAGTTTAATAATTAAGTGAAAGACAAATGGTTAAAGAATATCCTCTATTCGATATTTTTTGGGATAAAGATGATATTGAAATGGTTAATAGCGTTATTAAGAGGGGTTCCTATTGGGCAACTGGTCCCGAAATACACAAATTTGAAGAAATGCTTGGCAATTATCTTAATACAGAATATAATGTAGTTTTTAATTCTGGAACATCTGCTTTACATGCTCTATTACTTGCATATGGTATAACAACTGGTGAGGTGATTGTGCCTTCGATATCTTTCATATCTACTGCTAATTGTGTAATTTTGGCTGGAGCTAAACCAGTGTTTGCAGAAATTGAAGATGAAACCTTAGGTTTGGATCCTTGGGATGTTGAGAAAAGAATTAACAACAGAACCAGAGCAATCATTCCAATGCATTATGGCGGAAAAGTCTGCAAGAGTATTGAAACTTTACGTGAAATAGCTGATAAGCATAAATTAATCCTAATAGAAGATAATGCTGAAAGTTTTGGTGGTAAAATTAGAGATAAATTTGCTGGTACTATTGGACATTCAGGAATGCTTAGTTTTTGCCAAAATAAAATAATCACAACTGGAGAGGGGGGTGCAATTTGTACAGATGATAAACATATTTATGAGAGACTCCAACTGATAAGATCTCATGGGAGAGTAGAACAATCAGGAACAGATTATTTCTCAAATATTTATGAGATGGATTATATCCAAATAGGGTATAATTTTAGAATGCCTTCAATGTGTGCCGCATTAGGGATTTCACAACTAAAGAAAATTGAAGAAATTATAGGAATACGTAGACAAGTAGGAAAATATTATGATGAAAAGTTAAAAACTATTCCTCAGATTCAAATTCTCCCAGAATTGCATGGTCATAGAACTGTTTACCAATTATATGCCATATTATTAAAGAATTCTGAAGAAAGAGAAAAATTACAGGAATATCTTCTAAAAAAAGGAATATACACTAAAGTTTACTTTTATCCAATCCATTTAAAAACTTTTTACAAAAATAAGTTTGGATATCATGATGGAGATTTACCCATTTCAGAAAAAATTTCAAGCAAAATTCTTACACTTCCAATTTCTTTACGATTTACAAAGAGAGATCAAGATTATATTATAAAAACAATTGAAGACTATTTTATTACAGTTTAGTCTAATTATTTATTATACTGATAAAGGAAATTATCATAGGTTATAGATTATATCTTAATTTCATTTTTTGAATCGTAGATGAGCTAAAAATTCTTTTTAAAGGTGATTTACGACCGACATTTGAGTGAAATAAAACCGATTTTCTTATTTTTTCAAAATTAGAATAATTACTACCTGAGAGATTTTCATAATTTTGAGAAAAAGTTTTGTGTTTTATTAAATAGTAAATTCTTGGAAAAAGTACCTCAATAAGGAGAGTGATTAAATTTCTTCTTCTATTAATTGATGAATATGCCTCTTCAAAACTATAAAAATAAGGTACAAATTTGTTAAAATAACAATCAAGAGCTTTTAGAACATACTTTCTTGAATCCTCCATATTATATCCATGAGTTTTTGATAGGTATTTAGATATTGAATTGATAAAATTTTCGTAATCATTTTTCATATTAGGATCTTTTACGATATTTATTAAGGATGGTGTCGTTTTACCAGCAGACTCTTCTATGTATTCTCTTGCGCAATAGAAAATGGGTAACATTTTATGCTTTCCATTGATGAGAGAAATCATAGCTATAGCTATTTCTATTAGACTTAAATTTTTAATTGGAGGTAGTGAAAAAACTTGAATAAGATATTCACTGCGATGTACGCTATAAAAAAGATGCATATAAAGTGACATGTTTTGAATGATTCTCTCTTCAGGGGTATTAGCGTCGATTATATATTTCTTACAATAAGTATATATCGGCTTAAAATTGATTTTGCCATTTTCATTAACAATTTGAACATAATATCCTTGAGCAGATGAATAATCTTTATTATTCTCCAAAAAGTTAATGCATTTCTCAATAGAAGTAGGAATTATGAAGTCATCATCAGCACATAATAAAGCATAAGTTGTTTCGATCTTTTGGGTGATCTCTGATAATTTTTCAAAGAATGTGTAATTTGGATAATGAAAATAATTAATTTTATAATTTTTATAATTTGGATATTTTCTTGATGATGAATCTGCAACAAAAATTTTGAGATTAATATCACTGAAATAATCTAAAATTCTTGTTAAATAATGATGCCTATTATGTGTAGGAATAATTAAAGTTACTTTCTCAAGCATAGGTTTTTATAAAATTTTTATATTTAATAATTTATTTGCATCAGAATAGGACAAATCAGATTTTTAAAAATAAATCTACTTTTTCTTTGATACCATCCAGATCTAATTGTTCCTTAATTACATTATAAATACAAATATTTGGAAAATTAGCAATAAATCCCTTAATGAGCATGTAGTATTGTATAGCGTAATGTTTATTTATATACCTAAAACCATCATAAATAGGATTTGGATTAATTGGCAAGATAACCACACTTTCGTAACTACTCATAATCATTTTTACTTTTTCTAGTATATTAATCGATTTTTCTGGAGAAAACTTTCCCCAACACCAGCGCTGCCAAATAACCCATATATCAATCGCCGATCGATCGAAAACAAGATTGTTCTTTTCATTAATAAAGCTTCCTAATTTATCCAATATGTTATTTATCAATTTCCACTTATTTGATACCTCAAAAAATGTTTGATATCCAAGATCAATAGTCATCAATCTATAATAATCTTCAACTATTTGGTAATTATATTTGGATGATATATATTTAGCGATTTCAGTTTTTCCTGACCCATCAGGTCCACAAATAGCAATTCTCATTATTTAATCCTCATTAAATATCCGCTTGGACAATGTGTAATTAAGTATTTCTCGGCTAATTTGTCATCAATGATAAAATCATCATGATTTTCTAAAAATTCTTGAACAGCTTCAAATGGACCCTCCATAGGAACAGGAAATAATTTTAAGAAACTAAATATTCCATCTTCTACAATAATATAATGTTCTTTTTTAATGAACTTTGAATATAATTCTAATTCTTTTAACACATGATGTTTTTCGTGGTTTGAATCCAAAATTACCAAAACATTATCATTTTTATATTTAGAATATAATTCATCAACTAATTTTTCATCAATAGAAGAACCTTTAATGAATTCTATCTTAGGATGGGTGATGTCCATTATTTTATCAAGATTTATATCTATTCCTATAACTTTTCCGTCTTTACCAATCAAGTCCATTAACGTAGCATAATAATAACTTGCGCCACCAAAAGCTACTCCACTTTCAATAATTATATCAGGTTTTTGTTTAAAGATGATTTCCTGTTGAATCCAACAATCCATTGGATCTTTAATTATATTTTTTCCCAGCCATGTTTGTTGAAGTTCAGGAAAGCCATACTTATAACCTTGATGTACATAGTAGAAATGGTATTTCAGCCAATCCTTTATTTTTAAATTTAAAATATAATCTATATTATTTCTATTCAATTCAAATAACTTTTTTACTTTAGGATTATTCATTATTAGGTGAACATCTATATTTAGATTTCTTGATACGTCATATTCTGAAATTTGAGTATCAAAATCGTTCTGAGCGAGATACTCCAAAACTTTTTTATAAACAGTGTCAATAATTTTCATTATTTCAACCTTTTTTTAATAATTTAAAAATTTTTGTAATTTCTTGGATTAATCTGTCTTTAATCACTTCTTTATTGCTAGGAGCTAATAAGTTATTAATTACTTTAAATTTATTTGCCTCATGAGGTAAATTACCTTTAATAATCAACTCTATATTATCATTTAATTGTGATAATGCTACAGTATGCACAATTTCTGCAACTTCGGCAATTGAAAATGTACTTTCGGAAGAGATATTATATATTTTATATCCTTCCTCATAATTTTTTATTAAGTAGTCAATTGATTTTATTATTTGGTCTAGATCAATGAAATCTCTATTTTGTTTACCACTACTGGTGAGGATAATTTTACTCGTTTCGAATGCAGATTTACAAAAACATAATGGTACTAAACTCCATCTATTAATATTTATATTAACAGGAGCCCCAAATACATTTGATGGTCTAAGTATTGATACGTTTATACCAAAATGAAGAGCAAACATTTTACAATATAACTCTGCAATATAGTGGGTTAATGCATAATCATTATGAGTATCGATTTTTGATTCCGGTGTAATTATACCCTCAAGTTCTTTACCATAAACTTGAAGGGTTGAAAAGTAAATAAAATGTTTACACTCTTTTTCTTTTGCTACTTCTAATATATTTCTAGTTCCGATGGCGTTTACCAATAAAGCTTTATCTGGATGTATTTTTGTAAGAACATCATTATATGCAGCTAAATGAATGATATAATCTACTTCTGGGACTCTTTTTTTCAATTGTTCGAGATTAGTTATGTCGCATTCGATAAGTTGGAATTGTTCTTTCCATTTCTTAAAATGGTTTGGTAGTTCCCTAACTAAAGGTATTATACTAAATTCTCTGGATTTATAATTCTCAACAAAATAACTTCCAATATATCCATTTGCGCCTGTAACTAATATCTTTTTCTCAATCATATTCCCTCAAAAGTATTGTCCAATAATTTTAGATTTTTATCTTTTTGTGATATTAATGTGACCTCTAAGGGCCATTGAATATTGATTATTGGATCATCATATTTAACTCCACCTTCAGATTCTGGACTATAGAACTCAGTAACAAAGTAGATTACTTCAACATTATCTTCAAGAGCCTGAAACCCATGTGCAAATCCCTCTGGAATATATATCATCTTGAAATTTTTAGTATTTAAAACTTCCCCGTGCCACTGTAATAAGGTAGGAGAATTTTTGCGTAAATCTACTGCAACATCATAAATAGAACCTTTAAGACATTTAACTATTTTTATTTCAGATTTAGGGGGATATTGAAAATGCATACCCCTTATTGCTCCTTTTCTAAGAGTTTTTGAAAAATTAATTTGTACAATTTCTTTTTTATGTCCAATTTCATTAAGCTCATTTTTGCATAATACCCTATAAAATTCACCTCTATCGTCTTGAAATGGTTCAAGTTCAATAATATAGAGCCCCATTAATTTTGTTTTGTGAAATTTCATTTGTATTCAATCTAGAATTTAATTTTTTTGAAATATTCATTAATTTGCTTAAGATTGAAATCATAATTTGGATTTTTTTCTCTATACCATTTGCATAAAAATTTAATGGATTCATCAATAGTAATTTTAGGATACCAACCCAAATACCTGTTTGCCTTACTACTATCAAGTAATAATAATTTTGTTTCATGAAAATCATCAGAAACTTGATTTGAAGCAGCTTTATATTTTCCTTTACCAAAGCATTTAATAATTTTATCAATAATTTCTCTGACGGAAAAGATTGAATCTTTGTCTGGTCCAAAATTCCAAGCACTTGAAAAAATTGGGGATTCTTCCCACATTTTCATAGTAAGCATAAGTAAACCTCGAATAGGTTCCAAAACATACTGCCAAGGTCTAATTGAATCAGGATTTCTAACTAAAATCTCCTGGTTGTTAAGAATTGCTCTCATACAATCAGGGATTAATCGATCTTTTTGCCAATCTCCACCCCCTATAACATTTCCACATCGTACTGAAGAAATAAATTTGGAATTCTTTTTCTTTTCAGGATTAAAGTATGAATTTCGATATGCTGTAGTTATTAGTTCAGAGCATGCCTTACTCGAACTATAGGGATCATATCCCCCAAGTTTATCACTCTCATTGTATCCCCTTCCTAACTCAAGGTTCTCATATACTTTATCCGTAGTAAAGTTAATTAATAATTTACATGAAGCAGATTTCCGAAAAGCTTCAAACACGTTTACTGTTCCTCCAATATTAACTTCATAAGTGTCTCTTGGGATTTCATACGATCTTATCACAAGTGGTTGGGCTGCTAGGTGAAAAACTATATCGGGTTCATGTTGTTTAAATGTTTTACTTATTTTTTTGAAATTTCTAACATCTCCTATTATATGAGTTATTCTATCTTTAAGTTTGGAAACTACAAAATTGTCCTTTTTTGTATATGGTGGAAGAGCATATCCGATAACTTCAGCAGATAATTCATTCAGAATAGTAGCTAACCATGATCCAATGAAACCTGTATGTCCTGTAACCAGAACCTTCTTATTTTTAAAAAACGTATCAAATAAGTCAATCATTCCCAAATCTTCCAAAAAGCATTATTCGTATTCCATAATTTATTTAAGTGGTTAACATCTCTTTCATGATCCATGCATTCCCATTTTCTATCATGTTTATAAACCATAACTTCTCCTTCTTTTGTCAATTCTTCTATTACCTCTCTCTCAAAATCGCAATTTTCATCTGGAGTAAGATAATTCAATAGTTCATTATTAAAAACCATAAATCCACCATTAATAAGTCCTAATGAGGTTTGTGGTTTTTCGTCAAAAGACAAAACACGTCCATCTTTTTCAATAACTTCTCCAAAACGAGCAGGTGGATAAACCCCTGTGATTGTTAATATTTTTCTATGGGATTTATGAAATTTTAACAATTCCTTGATATTTATATTGGCAACCCCATCTCCATAAGTTAACATATTTATACCTGAATCTAAATATTTCTCAATCCTTTTTATCCTTGCTCCTTTTAAAGTATTTAATCCCGTATCTGCTAAGGTCACTTTCCAATTTTCCCTTTGAATCTCATGAAATTCTAAATTACTATTGTTTAAATCAATAGTAAAATCATTGTTTTTAGCATTAAAATGATAAAAGTAATCTTTTATTACATCTCCCTTCACACCTAAGCAAATTATAAAATCATTAAAACCATAATATGAATAAATTTTCATAATATGCCATAAAATTGGTTTGCCACCAATATTTACCATCGGTTTAGGAATTAATTCGGTCAAATAGCCTAGTCTAGAACCCCATCCACCTGCAAGAATTACAACTTTCATATTATCTCAATAAGTTTTATACTTTTTAATTAAATGCTTTCTAATGAGAAATTTGTTAAAAAATTAAATATCATTAAATTAATTTCAAAAATAAATCTTCTAAAGAGGGTTGTTGCTCTTCTATAGATTGTATGGAATAATTTTTTAAAATTGAAAATAAATCACCATAATTTTCTCTTTTTTTGATATTAATAATTAATCCATTTTCATTATCTATAGTTTTTTCAACAAATTTTTGCTTGTTTAGTTCTTGTGCTAACTGAGTTTTATTCTTAGAAATTACTACTTTAATCCTAATATCACCTCTAATCAATTGTTTTACCTCTCTTTGAGTACCTATATTTAAGATTTCTCCATAATTAATAAATGCAACTCGATCACATAACTTTTCAACAACATTCATATCATGACTTGTTATGAAAATTGTTTTTTTTGATTCCTTTAATTTATCAATAACAAACTTAACCATTTTCACATCTAAACCTAAAGTTGGCTCATCTAAAAATAAAATTTTCCTATCTAATAATAGAGTTCGCAATAAAGCAAGTTTCATCTTCATACCACTAGAATATTTTTCTACGTATTCGTTAAGCCAATTTTCTAAACCAAATTCTTTTGCCATGATTCTAATTCTTTCATTATAATTAGGTATTAAGTATAGCCTACAAAAAAATTTGAGATTATCATATCCAGTTATTCTATAATATAATATATCACTTCCTAACATAAGAGAGATCCTAGATTTAGCTCTTTTTGGCTTTTTAAGGATATTAAAACCATCAACTATAGCATATCCATTTGTAGGTTGCAATAATGTTGTTAGAATTGAAATCATTGTTGTTTTGCCTGCACCATTAGGACCCAATAATCCAAAAATTTCGCCTTCCTCTATTGAAATATTAACATTATTTAAAGCCTTTATGCTTTTACTTTTTCCTTTTAATTTATAGATTTTTGTTAAATCAAATGTTTCAATTATCTTATTGACCATATTAATTAATATCCTACAATCCCATATTTTTTATAAATTATATTAAAAATATATACCCCAATACACGGTAAAATAATACCAGTTGATATTGAAATTAAAAAATCGAAACCATGCAAACTAATAGTGACTATAATATTATTTTCAATCCAAGATAATCGCACAAAATTGAAAATGTAATATAATGGATTTAAATTTATTATATCTTGAATAATATTAGGAAATATTTCATAAGGATATGTAATACAACTAAGCCAAATAATAATATTTACGATATATACTAAAGTTCTCCAAATATTTTCATTAGATATAGCGAAAACTCCCATTATTAATCCAATTGAACTAAATATCAGAGCAATAAGAAAATAAAGAAGAATCACAAATAATAATGTTAAAAACGAAATTGGATAGTAAATATAGCAAATAACAGTAAATACAATTAAAGGAAAGAGAGAGATTAGAAGCTGTGCAATAAAAATTCCAAACAATAAATTAAATCGATTAAAAGGCGCAATAACTACTCCAGCAATCGTTTTCCAAAACTTTTCCATGTTTAATTGAGAGGGGTATTCTAAAATTATCTGCCTTAATACAATAATATTGTAAGCCATAAACGTATATACTAAGTAATTTGTTTCATTCCAAGGACCGAACTTTATATTATATTCAAAAAATTCCCCTAAAACAATTAAAGGCATTAATACAGAAATTATAGGTGAGAGAAAAGTAATTAGCAAGCTAATTTTAAATCTTAGCTTCAATCTTAAATTTTTTTCCGTTATTGCAAAAATTTGAATTAAATTGTTTTTTATAATTTTTGTTGTATTCATAATATAAGCAATTATTATCTTTTAGGAGAAAGATTAGCGCTTTTTAAGAGTAAAAATCTGTTTTTTAATATAAGATTTCTGATTTTGATGTTTCTAATTTATGGAATATTTATCTGGTTTTACTGATTTAGTATTTTATACTTGATTTCACTAAATTTGATAAATTTGCTAATTTAGCTTTAATCTTTGAATGACTGAATTTGGATCTATTGCGTTTAGTATTGCGCTCGCACTTGTTAGTATATCCGCTTTTAGTAACTTTTTAGCAGTTTCAGGATTGATACCCCCATCAACATCTATTAGAAAATTATATTTATGCTTATATTTTGCCAATTTTTCAATCTTATTAATTGTATCTGGAATAAAGTTCTGACCAGACCAACCTGGATTCACTCCTAAGACTAAAATGATGTCTAATAAAGATAAATATTCTAAAATGTCTGAAATTTTAGTATTGGGATTTATTACTAAACCTACTTTTTTATCGTATTTTTTTACTTCTTTAATAACACTGGTAATATCTGTATCTATTTCATAATGAAATAAAAAAGCATAAACATAATCAATAATCGCACTAATATAATTTAATGGATCAACCACCATAAGATGAGCTAATATCGGTATATCAAAATTTTCCTTAACTAGTTTAAAAATATCTAAATTTAAATTTACACTATCTACGAACTTACCATCCATAACATCAATGTGAATGAAATCTATATCTTTTAAATCTTTTAAAATGTCTGGATTAAAATCATCTTTAGCATGTATAGATACTGCGATTTTCTTCATGATTCTTTTGGATTTAAATTTATATGATTAGATCTTAATTTAAAAATTTATTTTCAGCATTAATTTTATTTCTTCAATTACTTTTTCTGTATTTAAGCTGAAAAAATTTAATAAATCTTCTCTATTTCCTG
>JBHLKA010000015.1:0-30054 GCA_048887145.1 Candidatus Hodarchaeota archaeon | reverse complement strand
AGGAAGTAAAAATCTAAATCGTTCTTCTCCACCAAAATCCCAGATTTGTAATTTTACCTTTTTACTTTCGACTTCTAAGCTCTTAACTTCAAAATCAACTCCGATTGTCATTTTAGAGCTAGGTATGAATAGATTAGTTAAAAATCTCTGAGTTAAAGTGGTCTTTCCACATCCAGCATCTCCAAAAATAACGATTTTAAAGGTGGCGTCATACATTTTACTTTTATACCTTTATGCATTCTTGTAATGGATTTTTCTAACTTTTTCGTCTATACTGTATTATTCCTTCCTAATATTATTAAATTGATTTCTATAATAAATGATCTTCTTCTTATATATAAATTTTCAAATAATATATTAAAAAAAAATCTTATACTCTTAAAAATTTATTAAAAGTTTCTATTAAAAAAATTATCGAATTTGAAAGAGTCGACAAAATTATATCTTTGTATTATTTATTTATTTCATATCATCTAATTATATCTGAGAATCATGCAAGAGCAAATAGAATGGGCAAAATATTTTAATTTTGATAAAGAAAAAAATATAGAATTATTGAAAAGTGTGGGAGCAAAAAAGATTTATGCCATGGCTTTAATGCCGATTAGAGGCCCACATGGTTTCAGGAAGCTAGATTATGAATTTGCTGAGAAGAAATTAGAAGTAAATGAGATAATGAATAAGGTAGAAGATTCTCATTTTAATGTATTTGGCTTAGTAATAAAGGATACTGATGGAGCATGTGTATGGGATACAGAAGTAGGGTGGAACCCTACAAATCGTGATATTTTGGGTGAATTTTGTGACGCTGGTAAAGATAGAAATATCAAAATAATGGTTGCTTTTACGAGTATGAATGACGCTTATCAAGGTTATTTACACCCTGAAAGAGTAAGCATCCATGGAAGAAATGGTGAAAAATTGGGTAAAAAATACAAAAAAGGAGATGTATCGACCCATAACGCTTATGAAATGAGAGTTGACTTACCCGAGGGCGTGACACTTGAAGAATACCAGAAAAAAATCCCTTTTTTGACAAATGAAATCGATTTAAAAATAGGAAAATCTAGAGATTCACGGGGATTCGGATATATTCCGACAGAAAGTTTTATGTGTCCCAATAGCGCTCATGTTGATTATTTATTAGGATTAATTCGAGAAGTAGTTAAAGATTATCCTATTAAAGCTTTTACAGCAGATTATATAAGGTATGATGGTCATTTTACTGATTTATGTGCGTGTTCTCGATGTGTGTCTAAATTTAAAGAATCTTATGGCCATAAATCCAAACTCCTAAAAGGAAACAAATGGTATGAGTTCAAAACAGATACGATAGCAAATTATGCCCAAAAATTACAAAAAACCGTAAAAAATATTGATAATACCTGCCTTACGGGCTGGTATAGTCAAGTGGGGCCTAAAAAATTAGTAACAATTAAAAGACATGGACAGAATTGGACCAAACTTTCTTCAATTTTGGATATCTCAATCCCTATGGAATATCCTTATTTAGCGGGTACTAGAGATGATGGATTTTTTTGGGGGAAAGTTGGAGATTTATTTTTTTGGTATTATTTAAGAAATATGAAAAAGAGAGCACATGAATATAAAGGTCCAGTTTTAGCAGTTACAAATTCAGTTGAATGTAATGTGAAGGAAATGCTAAAACAGATGAAAAGTTTTGATTTTGGCTTAGGTATAGCATTATTTAAATATTTTGGGACAACAGATGATCAGTGGAGAGCTTTAAAAGAATATGCGGAAAACGAACTTGGATTGGAAAATTTAAAATTCAATCAATAATTCTTAAGCAGCTCATTATATCTAAAGCAGTATGTTAAATGGTCATTAATTATTCCAATCGCTTGTAAGTATGCATATATTATTGTGGATCCAACGAATTTAAATCCACGTTTTTTCAAATCCTTACTAATTGTATCAGAGAGCAGGGTTGTAGTTGGAATGTCTTTAAGATTTCTCAATGAATTGTGAATTGGTTTATAGTCTACATAACTCCATATATAATTATTAAAAGATTCAAATTCATTCTGAAGTTTTATAAAGGTTTTAGCATTTGTTATTGCCGCTTCGATTTTTAATCTATTTCTAATAATTCCCTTATTTTGAAGTAATTCGTCTAGTTTAACTTCATTATAATTAGCAACTTTTTTAACATCAAAATTATCAAAAGCTTTCCTAAAATTTTCACGTTTTTGGAGAATAGTGTTCCAACTTAAACCAGCTTGCATACCTTCTAATATTAAGAACTCAAAGAGCATTTGATCATTATGCTCAGGAGTTCCCCATTCTTTATCATGATATCGTTTCATTAGGGCATTTGAATTAGCCCATTCACATCTTTTTATCATTTCTTCACTAACCATAATTTCTTATTTCCTAATTTTTAATAAAAAATTTACTTTCTTTTTTATCTTTCTATAAATTAAAATAACATAATAATAAAGCATAAATATTAGGATGGCTCCAAAATGGAAAAATCAGCTATTAAAAAAGCAATTTTAGATTATTATCATGAAGGGCATGTAAAAAGCGATCCAGAACTATATAAAGAAATTCTACATGATGAGTGGAAATTTTTCCTATTTCATGAGGATGGAAGGCTTAGAATTGTGGATAAAAATGAATATATTTCTTGGTATAATCCTGATGAACTTAATGAGAGTTTGACATGGAAAACAAAATTTTATTACATTGATGTTACTAAAAATATTGGAGCTGTAAAGCTCAGAATTGAATGCGAAGAAGTGGGCTACATTGACTACTTTAATCTTATGAAAATTAATGGGAAATGGTGGATCGTTCATAAAATCTCGTACAAAATTAAATAAGAACCCCGCAATATATCCTAAGCATTATAGCAACGGTGCATACGTTGCTTGTGTTGCTCTGTTTATAAGGAGAATTTCTAATTTAGTAGAAAAAAAATATAAAGAATCTTTTTTTATAGATAGATATGAATTATTGTCCTTACTGTGGTAGTAATATAGAATCTTCTTGGAAGGTCTGTGCACACTGTGGTCATAGCTTAGTTGATGAAGAAGTTTCTACAGTAACCCAGAAAGAACCAGAAGCACAAACTGAAGAAGTTGAGGCTGAAGTTCCTAAAACCGTTGTAGCCCAATACAAACCTCAGGTGTATCAAGCATCTCCAACAAGAGCAAATGGAATCACTGCTTTAGTAATTGGAATTATTGGTTTTAGTTGGTCATTTTCTCTTATAATACTTAGAATTGTTAATGTATATTCACCATCCGGCTTTATGGTTGGAAATTTATTCACTGTTATGTTGGGTATCATAGCTATTATTTTTGGGATTGTTGGAATTAGTAAAGATGATTCAAAAGGAATGGGGGTTGTTGGTTTGATTTTAGGAATTGCTAATATAATATGCTTCATAATTCGGTTTGTTATATTTTTAATTCCCTGGCCCGCCCTTCCGTAGATATAAATACAGAACTAAACTAAATGCATTTATAGCAAAATAGTTACTTTATCTATTTCAAAGAAATGTTTCTAATTACTAGAGAAGAAATAAATATTTTCTTTTTCTAGGTATAGATATGAATTATTGTCCTAACTGTGGTAGTAGTATAGAATCTTCTTGGAAGGTTTGTGCTAATTATGGTCATAGATTTATAGATTAAGGAATTCCTGTAAAAACTCAGGACGAACCAGAAAGCCAAACTAAAGTATGTGAATTATTAACACCTAAACACTCCTATATTTATTCCAAACCACAAAGAAAATTTGGAATCCCTGTTTTAGTACTCGGAATTATTGGTTTTAGCTTATCCTTTTTGATTATGGCACTCAGGACCATTGTTTTTAGTGCAATAGATTATGTGATTAACTTAATAGCAGGTAATGTAATTAGCTTTATTATTAGTATTTTAGCTGTTATTTTTGGAATTGTTGGGATTGCTAAAGACGATTTAAAAGGAATAGGGATTGCTAGGTTAATTTTAGGAGCTCTTAATATATTGGGAATTTTTATAAGATTTGGTATATTTATGGGAGAAATTAGGCCATATATACTAATAAGCATCAACTGAAACAGTAACAGCAGCGTTACATATTAAGATCTTATCAGAACTGTCTCCTAGCGCTTCAATCAATATTCCTTTAGCTATTAAACCTCCATTTACAACCTCAATAGTTTTTTGTCCAAATGGAACTGCTTTAAGCACTTGATCCTCGTCAACGCTCTCAGGGTAGGGAGCCCCAATTTTAACATGAACATTAATTCCTAAAAGTTCTTTGGGCGTTTTTAAACCACAAATTTCAATTAATCCTGTAAGGCAATTATTAGAAATAGCATTTTTAACTGCTTTAATTGCCGCATTAGTACAATTATCATTATGTCCATGCTGATCTGTTCCCATTGCGAGCTGTACAATAAATCTTTTCTCATCCATAGTTTATCAAATTGTAGATTTTTTACTTATATTTGTATTGTCTAAAATTTTTATTTATTGGTTTTTACTTATACTTAGTGATTAATTTGGAATTTAAGAATGAAAATAATTAAGATTGATTTTGAATGGATAATAATATTGAAAAAGCTTATGAGATCGATGAAAATATTTACAAGCGTTTTGAAGCTAAATATCATATGATCTATCGGCGTAATTGGGATAAAAGCTTGTTAACATATGGCAAAATGTTCGAAGAAAACATAGAACATCACATATATTCGAAAAAAGAGGGTTATGGTCGGATTGATTTTGCTTTAGTCGCTGCAGGATGGACAGTTTATGAACAATTTCCATTTGCCTTTGCATGGGAAAGGAAAGCTGATATTGACATAGGGTATGGTATAAATTGGATGAAATCAAAATATAAAATTGAAGACCCTCAATTGCTTACTCAATCAATAAAAAAAGCAGCTAAATTTTATGGAGCTTCTTTAGTTGGGGTTGCGAATGTCAATGAAAAGTGGGTTTACAAAACAAGTTTTGTACGACCCTGTCTAACTAGTGAGGCAGAATCAAAAAAAGAAATCAGAGAAAGTCTCAATTCAGAGTCTATATTAGAGACCCCGATAAATCTACCAGAAGGCATAGATAAAGTTATTGTTATTGCTATTGAAATGGATCAAAATGCTATTTCCACCGCTCCTGCTCAACCTGCTGCCGCTGCTACTGCCGTAGCATATTCAAAAATGGCGTTTGTGATTGCTTGTTTAGGAGAATTTATAAGGAACTTAGGTTATCGAGCAATTCAATGTGGGAATGATACAGCTATTAGTATCCCCTTAGCAATTGATGCTGGACTTGGGGCTCTTGGAAGAAATGGGTTGCTTATTACTCCAGAGTACGGGCCTAGAGTAAGAATTTGCAAGGTTTTTACTGATTTACCATTAGTTTCTGATAAAAAAAATTTTAAATTTATTCAAAATGTTAAAAAAAATTGTAAGAATTGTTATAAATGTGTAGAAGCTTGCGAAACAAATGCAATAAGTAGGAAAGTGGAACCTGATTTTATACCAACTTCAATCTCTAATAATCCAGGCGTTAAGAAGTATTATGTGGATGTAGAAAAGTGTTTTGAGTTCTGGATAGAAAACTCAAGTGACTGTGGCAACTGCATCGCAGTTTGTCCTTATTCTAAAATTAAAAATTACTTAACGACTCCACAATTTTGGGATTCCAAATAAGTTAAAATATAAATTAGATTCTAAAATATAATTGTATTAAAATTAAACAGAATCTCATTATTATGGAAAAAATAAATGTTGCTATTATTGGATCCGGATTTATTGCCGAACATCATTGCCATGCTTATAATTTACTTACTAATGTTGAAATTGTTGGCATTTCTTCCTTAGAAAAAGATAAGGCAAAAGAATTGATGAATAAATATAATATCTCAGGTAAATTGGTCAAGAACTATGAAGATTTGTTAAAACTTGATTGTGAAGTTATATCTGTATGTGTCCCAAACTTTTTGCATAAAAAAATAACTGTAGATGTTTTAAACTCAGGTAAGCATGCTTTTGTAGAAAAACCATTAGCAAAAACTGTATCAGAAGGGGCAGATATGTTGGACGCTGAAAAAGCTTCAAACCGTAAGATCTTTTATTGTGAAAACAATATGTATGCCCCCTCTTTCAGTAAAGTCAAGGAAATTTTAGAAGAGGGAGCTATAGGTCAGATATATATGGGACGAGGTAAAGAACAACATTCTGGGCCCCATTCTGCTTGGTTTTATAAACAGAAAGAAGCAGGTGGAGGTGCATTACTTGATTTAGGAATACATGATATAGCTTGTTTAAATTGGTATCTTAATTGCGAAGTTAAGGAAGTTTTTTGTCAAACTAAAACAGTAATTCAAGATAGAAAAAAATTTGGCAATTGTGAGGTTGAAGATAATGCTGTAGGTATCTTATATTTTGAAAATGACGCACAAGTAATAATAGAAGAATCATGGACAGCACCAGGTGGTCACGATATGCGTTTTGAATTATATGGCACAGAGGGGCAGATTAAAGTAGCTCCAACGTTTTCTAATTTAATGATTGTTTATAGCGAAACAGGATATGGATATGCTGTTGAAAAAGCAGGAACTACAAAAGGTTGGACATTTCCAGTTCCAGCAGAATCTTGGTCTTTTGGTTATCCCCAAGAAATAGCACATTTTATAGATTGTATCATTAATAACAAAGAGGCATTGACCAATGGAAAATTTGCTCAAAAAATATTAGCTGTTGTAGAAGCTATGTATAAAAGTTCAAAAACTAACAAAATCGAAGAAGTATCGTATGAATAGAGCCCTCATCTGAGAGATTCAATTGTTTCTACAACCCAATCAAGATTTTCTAGCGATGCTAATAATAACTCTTGAGGAAATTCTATTGTTCTTGAATATATGTCAGATACAATGGGGAAGTTTTTATCAATACTTTTTTCTTCTCCCCAGTTTGCATTAGAATAATTAAGTCCCTTTTTTAACGTAATATTTTTAAAACAATCCAAACTATGTAAAGGAGGGTAATTATCACACGTAGGTATTCCTTCTCGGTTCAACTTTTTATAAAATTGAATTTTGTTTATACCTCCAAATTTATCCGGATCAAAAACAAAAGGAAATACATACCACCCCATCTCGGAAGTACCTGGTGTAGGTTCTATCACATTTATACCATCAATTTCATTTAATTTTTCCAGTAAGTATTTTGCATTTTTATTTCTTAAAGCATGTTGTTTAGGGAATTTTTTTAATTGTGTTCTAAGAATTGACGCTTGATATTCTGTCATTCTGTAATTAGTACCATAACTGAAATGCTTATAAGCATGGGTACCTTTTTTTCTTCCACAATCTGTAAATGAATAGATCTTATCAGCTAATTCACCTGAATTACAAATTATAGCACCACCCTCTCCGCTCGTCAAAACCTTCGAAGCTTGAAAGCTAAACGTTCCTGCGTCACCCCAATTTCCTAATCTTTTTCCTTTATAACGTGAACCATGGGCATGAGCACAATCTTCTACAACAACTAAGTTGTAATTTGAAGCAATTTTCATTAATTTATCCATTTCAACCGCATTTCCACCTAAGTGAACAGGAATAATTGCTTTTGTTCTCTCTGTTATCAACTTCTCAATTTCATTCACATTCATAACAAAGGTTTTAGGATGAATATCACAAAAGATTGGAACAGCATTAGCAGCAATAATAGCAGATGCAGAGGCTACAAAAGTATAATCAGATACTATGACCTCATCTCCTAAACCTACATTTAACGATATTAATGCTGATTCTATAGCTACTGTCCCGTTACTTACAGCAACACAATATTCTGCCTCTTGAAATTTAGCAAATTCTTCTTGAAATAACCATACATTTTCTCCTTCGTGAGCACCCGGAAATCCACACCACCAATTTCTTGATTTTATGACATTTAATAATGCATTTATATCTTCTTCATCATATATTGGCCATTTAGGAAAATTTTTCTTAGAATTTTGTCTAGGAGACATCTTTTAATAACTCCCTCAAATTGATGACATAAATTTTATGAGTTATTTTAAATATATTTATCAAAAGAGATAAAATTTGTAACCAATTGATTAATAAAAATTATTGATAATAATATAGTTCTGAAGATGAAAGCTATCGATAAAACAACAGTAGCTCAGTTTTTAAGCGAGTACATTTCACAACTTACAGTACAGGATATTGAAGTACTAATCGAGATACCACCCACAGAAATTGATTATACATATGCGTTTCCTTGTTTTAGACTAGCTAAGATTGAGAAAAAAGCACCAAAAATAATTGCTAAGGAACTAAAAAAAAAAATCAAGTTACCAGATTTTTTAGAAGGTATTGAAGCAAATGGACCATATTTAAATATTAAAATAAAATCAAAATTCATTCTAGAGCAAATATTTGAATTAAACGAAGATTACGGCAGATTAAGATTAAAATTAGGGGTTACAGATGAAAAAAAGAAAAGAATTGTAATTGAATATCCTTCTCCTAATACAAATAAGCCCTTACATTTTGGACATGTAAGAAATATGCTCTTAGGTAAGTCTCTCTCAAATATACTTAAATATAAGGAAAATACTATATTCCAGGTCAATTTATATAATAATCGTGGGATTCACATTTGCAAGAGTATGCTAGCATATAAAAAATGGGGTAATAACAAACAACCTGATAAAAAAAGCGATCATTTTGTTGGAGATTACTATGTAAAGTTTGCTGAAAAATTAAAGCAAGATAAGGAATTAGAAAAGGAAGCTTATGAGCTGTTAAGATTGTGGGAAGCCGGTGATAAAGCCACGGTGGCTCTTTGGAATAAAATGAATAAATGGGTGCTAGATGGTTTCAATAAGACATATGAAAAGTTAGGAATTTCATTCGAAAAGGAATATTTTGAGTCAGATCTGTATTTAAAGGGTAAGGAAATTATTCTTGACGGATTACATAGAGGAATATTTGAAAAAGTTGAAAGTGGAGCTATAATCGCAAGATTAAAAGAAAAATATAACCTTGAAGATAAAATCTTAGTAAGAAGTGATGGAACTTCGATTTATATAACTCAAGATATTTATTTAGCTTATAGGAAGAAAGCAGATTTTAATTATGATAGATCTATATATGTCGTCGGTGATCCGCAAATTCAACATTTTAAATGGTTATTTGCTATTTTGGATATGCTGGGGTTTGAGGAGGATAATTATCATTTGGCTTACGGCATGGTAAGTTTACCAAGTGGTAAAATGAAAAGCAGAGAAGGCACAGTTGTTGATGCTGACGATATCATTGAAGAAGTAGAAACCCTAGCTTTTCAAGAAGTGGAAAAGAGGTATCCAAATATTTCTAGTGCTGAAAAGAAAAAAAGATCTGAAATTATTGGACAAGCAGCTCTAAAGTTTTATATTTTAAAGTATAATCCAATTAAGGGCTTTGTTTTTAAGCCTAAGGAAAGCATATCCTTTGAGGGTGAAACAGGCCCTTATATTCAATATTGCTATGCCAGAATAGCCTCCATTATCAAAAAATCGGAACTTGAAGTAAATACCAAGATTAACTGGGATTTATTAAAGCATGAAAAGGAGAAATTTTTAATAAAGGAATTAATATATTTTCCCGAAATTATTGACTTATCAGAAAAGACTTATAATATTCATTTAATTGCTCAATACCTATTAACTTTATGCCAATTATTTAATTCATTTTATTCAGCATGTCAAGTAATTTCTGAAGATAAAGACCTCGAACGAGCAAGGTTATTATTAATTAAATGTGTGCAAATAGTTATTAAGATTGGATTAAATTTACTAGGAATTGAAACTTTAGAAAAAATGTAATTCTAATTCAAAAACCAAGGTATGTTGATGAAGTTTTACGATTTTGGAGGAATAATTGATTCTAAGAGTAAATTTGTACTATTTGGAATACCATGGGATTATTTAACTTCAAAGAAAGGACCTAATTCGGCAATTGCTCCTCAAAAAATACGTGAAGTGACCAATGATTTGTCCTTAACTACTGAAATGGGTATAGAAATACCCAAATTAGAAGTGATCGATTTAGGAGATGTTCAGATAGAGTCCTCAGAAGTAGATAGAAATCTAAGAGAAATTAGGAATTTTGTTTACCACATTTATAATCAGAAGAGGGATGTCGTTCCAATCATGATTGGCGGTGATCATTTCTGTTCCTTTCCTGTAATACAAACCATTGGAGATTTATTCGAAGATAAAGATCAATTTGGTATTTTAATATTTGACGCTCACCTTGATCTTTATGAAGAATGGGATAAAGGAGTATATTCCCATGCTACTATCTCTCATCGGGTTTTTGATTTAGATTATGTAAATAATAGTAACATTTTAATAGTAGGTACAAGAGATATTGACATCCCAGAATTACAAATTGCTAAAGAAGAAGAGATAAAATATCTTAATGCGTATCAAATTCAAGACTATGGGTTAAATAGATACAAAAAAGAAATCATTAATTTTTTTAAGAACTCAAAAATAAAATTTTTGTATGTCTCAATCGATATTGATGTTTTAGAACCCTCAATAGCTCCTGGAACAGGATTTGCAATTCCAGGCGGTTTATCTTATCGAGAATTATGGACAATTTTAAGACAAGTAGCTAATGAATTTAAAATAATTGGATTTGATTTAGTTGAGGTTGCACCAAATTTAGATCTTTCAAACAACTTAACTTGTAATTTAGCTGCTAAATTAATTATAGAATTCATTTCTTTTATCTCAAATAATTTATATTTTAAATAAAATGCCAGTTGAAGATTTTAAAGAGAAATTAAAGGAAGTAAATCAATTTAGAATAGATAATAGTGATAATCTTGTTGAGTTAATAAAAGCATTAGCGGGTACTGGATTTAATGCTAAAAGACTAGCTAAAGCCTGTGAAATATATAAAGAAATGGTTGATGATAAAGATTGTACTAAATTTTTTGGATTAGCTGGAGCCTTAATACCCGCTGGTATGCAGGGGGTAATCTATGATTTTATAAAGAATGATTATATTGATATTTTAGTTACTACTGGTGCCAGTTTAACTCATGATCTAGCTGAAACACTCGGTTTCCACCATTTACAAAGTGAGTTTAAGATTTATGAATTAAATGATACAATTCTTCATGAAAATCAGCTAAACCGTATTTATGATGTCTTTCTACCTAATGAGGTATATGAAGGCATAGAAGATTTTGTTTCTGATTTAGCCATACCTGATAATAATGTACCGGTTAGCTCTTTTCTAAAAACTCTAGGAGAACAGTTACCAGACAACAAAAACTCAATATTAAAACTATGTGCTGAGAAAGATATTCCAATTTTTTGTCCAGCATTCACAGATTCGGGTTTAGCATTACAATTAGGATTCCATCATCGAGATTTAAACTTAAATCATTTTAAAGATATGTTAAAAATGGTTGATTTAGCTTGGGATGCAAAACATGCAGGTGTTTGTATTGTTGGGGGCGGGGTTCCAAAGAATTTTATTTTTCAATCTCTTCAATTTTGTCCCTCTTCAGCGATTTATGCAATACAGATTACAATGGATCGTCCAGAACCAGGAGGCCTAAGTGGAGCAACATTAGAAGAAGCGATTTCATGGGGGAAGGTTAATGAGAAAGCTAAATATTCTACAGTAATTTCTGATGCAACTATTGCTTTACCAATAATATTATTATATTTAAAACAGTCAAGAAAGCCTTAAAATTTTAATAAAATAGCCCTTTCAATTTTTGATCAACATTTTGTGTATCTGAACCAAAAATTTGATCAAGTGTTTCCTTAAAATCTTTAAATTGAGAAACTTCGGATAAATTTTTCCTATTATTTTTTTTTTTAAATTCACTTGCTACATTAATTAATAATGGTTTGATGATTTTCCGTATATACTTATCAATCCTCTTTTCTTTATCAAAAATAGCATAAGATAATAAGGATTCAGGATTTACACTATCTTCTGCTGTAATTTCATCATTTATAAAAGCTATAACAAACTTTTTTCCTTCAAAATATTCAATTGTATTATGTATAAAAGCGGTATCTGCAAAATTTAAGAGAGCTGTTAATAAACCACTTCTTAAGTCAGTGTCAATTTTCCCTAACGTTGTCTTATGATAACTTTTCTTAACTAAAGTAAACCCTCTAAATAATAAACCAGCTTCTCGGATAACCATAATTAAGGAATTACTGTAATATTTTGATTTTATGAATATTTCCTCTAATTATTTATAAAAATTTCTAATAATAAATCCTTTGATTATTTTACTTATTGTGTTTAGTCTTGGCATTTAAAAAGAAATTTTATTTGTCTAATATTTCTTAATGGTATGATCCCTAAAGAAAAAATTAAATTATGTGCAGAAAATATTGTTAAAAGCATTAATATGAAAAATGAAGGGGAATTTGTTCTTGTGAAAGGTGGATTTTATGCTCATGAACTATTAGAAGAAATTGGATTAAATATTTTAAGAAAAGGTGGAATTCCACATATATCATATACAAGTGATTATTATGATGTATCAATATTTCAAGATGAACAAATAAAGCCAGAAACACTGGAAAAAACACCCCTACATTATCTGAAATTAATTGAAAAGATTGACGCGTACATTGTGATTGAACCTCTTGAAGATCCATCTATTCGAAATGCAGTACCAAAAGTAAAATTGGATGCTTTTTCTAAATCCCAAACACCTATCAAAGATGTACTTTATGGATTTAAGGAAAAGTATGCACCTGGGAAGAAATGGTGTTATGCAGCTTGGCCTTCAAAAAAAGCAGCGCATTTCTATAAAATAGATTATGAAATATTTGAACATTTCATAGTCGATGGTATAAGCATTCCAGCAGAAGTTATTAGAATCATTGTTAAAAATTTAGGAGATAAGTTTGAAAATGCTAAGAAGGTATATATTAATGATGATTATGGAACTGATTTTTGGGTTTCTATAGAGAATCGAGTTAAAGTCCTTGATGATGGAATTCTTTCAGATGAACAAATTGCATTAGGAAATTTAGGAGGTAATTTACCTGCTGGTGAAGTATTCTTCCCTCCTCATGAAAAACAAGGTGAAGGAAAAATTTTTGTTCCTTTAACGAAAGAAAAATCTACACATAAAATACTAAAAAATCTAGAACTGGTTTTCAAGGATGGAAAACTATTGCTCGATAAGGTTTCAGCAGATAATAACTTAGAAGTTTTAATTGAAGCATTTAAACAACGAGAAGAAATTGATAAAGCTAGTGAAGTTCCAGAAATAAGAACATATAATGTTGGAGAGCTTGGTATTGGATGTAATCCTGTAATTACTAAAGCTATTGGTTATATCCTTACAGATGAAAAAATAAATGGAAGTGTTCACGTTGCTTTTGGATTTAATAAGTCATTCGGAGGAACTTCAGTCTCTCAAATGCATTGGGATTTTGTTACAGCTCCAAAGGCAAATATTACTATTGAATATTTGGATGGAACTAAGAAGCAAATAATGGAAAATGGTAGATTAGTAGAATAACAATCTTTTATTGTTTTTATTTTACATCAGGAAATTTTTTCTAAGAATTTAATAATTTTTTTTAAAACTAATTCTTTAAAATTAATTCTGTCAGCATTAAAATTATATTTCTCGATAATTGTCTCTTCTTCTGTTGAAAAACCAATATATACTAATCCAACAGGCTTTTCAATAGTTCCCCCTGTTGGTCCAGCAATTCCTGTAATTCCTATTCCAATATCAACGTTAGAAAGGACTCTTACGTTATAAGCTAATTGCCTTGCTACTGTTTCAGAAACAGCACCCAATATTTCTATACTTTTTGGATCAACATTCAGTAGCTCAATTTTTGATTTATTACTATAACATACAATCCCTCTCTCAAAAATATTTGAAGCCCCAGAAATGTTAGTAATCATATGTGAAACATACCCTCCTGTACACGATTCTGCGATGGCTAATAAAAGTTTCCTTTTTGTAAACTCCTTGATTACTTTTTCAATTCTTTTCAACATATTCATTTATTAATTACTCCTTAATTCAATTTGATAAACTGTAAAGATAAAAAGAACTTATTATTATTATAAACTCAATATAAATATAATCATAAAAAATAATAATAATTAAGATTTTGAATAGTATAATTTAAATTTAGTATAATACGTGGAAAAGCTATGGAGTGATTAAATGACCAGTAATAAAGAAAAGAAGGATTTTGTATTCAAAATTACTGTGATCGGCGATGGAGGTGTCGGTAAAACATCTTTGATTAAAAAATATACTCAAGGCTCATTTCAAAAACAATATATTAAAACACTTGGAGCTCAATTTTCAAAATACGATGAAAAAGTCGAAGGAAATATGGTAAAACTTTTCTTTTGGGATATAGCTGGCCAAGCAGAATTCAGTTTTATGAGACCTACGTTTTATAAAGGAAGTAAAGCAGCTATTATTGTTTTTTCACATGCTTCCGGGGAAGAAAAGAGTTTTAGTAATATTACTGAATGGCATGAAGATATTAAGAAATATTGTGGAAATATTCCCATAATTTTATTTGGTAATAAAATTGATTTAATTGATTTAGAAAAATTAGATGACGGTAAAGCAGAAGAGATTGTAGATCAACGAAAATTCTTAGGATATTACAAAACGAGTGCAAAGACGGGAACTGGAGTATATGAAGCATTTCAAGCAATAATACAAGAATTACATAATAAATTTAAAGATCAATAGGTATTTTCACCTTAAATCCCAATGATTACTTATGTTAGAAGAATTCAAGGAGGGTTATCCAAAAATTTTGTTCTTTTCATCAGCACACTGTGCACCTTGCAGACCAATAGAAGAAATTTTAAAAAGGATTAATATCTCTATGTTTGGCAAGAAATTGTTTATTGAAAAAATTGATGTGGAAAAAAATTATAAATTAACAAGCTATTACAAAATTACTTCACTACCTACAATAATAGTAGCAGACAGACGACTTACAGTAAATATTCAAGAGGAAGATATAATTGATGCAATTTTGTATGGATTTATTTCTTCAGTAAAAATATAAAATTTAATAAAAACTAAATTAAAATTTAAATATAATAAAAAAAAAGTAGGATAGAATGATATGGATCGCCAATTACTCTCAAAAATTTTAACCCAAATGAAGAATCATTTGAAAGGAGGAAAAGAAATTGGTGATATGAAAGTTGGAGCTTTACTTGCTCTAGGTCATCAATTGGAAGCTATCTTTTATTATTTAGGCCATGAACTAGGGACTATTTTAAAAGTCGAACAAGGACAAGATGTTTCGAAAATCCCTATTCTTCTAAAAGAAATTATAGCAGAATATAATATTGGGAAAGTTGAAATTACTGAAAGCTCTGATGAAATTGTACAGCTTAAATTAAAAGAACATTCATCTATTAAGGACTTGATAGGAAGAGGTATAAAAACAGACGGAAGTTTTTGTTCCTTTGAAGCAGGCTTATTAGCAGGTATAGTAGAAAAAATGAGTAATATTCATTGTTTTGCCCAGGAAATAAATTGCAGTTTACAAACGGGTAAGGATTACTGTGAATTCATGATTGTTTTCCAAAAGGATTAAATAAGAATTCCTTAAACTAATATTTTTATTTAGATTAATGTTTCGAGGGTATTTTTAAATAATTAGTTAAATTTACCAATTTTAAAAAAATAGGAAGATAAATAGTTTATATAAAAGTTATATCTTGATAATCTGTATCAGTCAATTCTTTTTTAGCTACGCCTAGATCCCGAACTTGTTGATTTAGTTTCTTAACAGCATCTCTAACAATCTCTTTCCTTTTCGCACCAGTACAAACAATTCTACCTGTAGAAAAAATCAAAAATACCGTTTTAGGTTCTTGCATACGATAGATTAGTCCAGGAAAAACTTCTGGTTCATACATAGCATATTCCATTACAATAGCAGCCATGTTTAAATCTATATTTGTATGTAAGTCACCACTCGCAACAATATTTTGAATTGTTATTTCTGGGTTTGCCAATTTAATTCCTGCTTTCCGTATATTCTTAACTACTTTGTCTACAACACGTTCTGCTTCTGAAGCTTTACGTAATCCAGTTACCACCATTTTTCCAGTTGAAAATATTAAAATTGTCGCCCGAGGTTTTTCTATTCTCATTACTAATCCAGGAAACCGCTCAGGATTATATTCAACTTCGGCGTGTTTTCGTGCAATTTGATTAAGATCTATTTTTTCCGTAATTTCTACGGTAACAGTAGCTACAACGTTCTCAATTTTGTAGTCTAAATCGCTCTCATAATCAAATTCTTCTTCTTCCTCCTCTTCTTCCTCCTCTTCAAAATCGTTCTCTTCTTCTGACATTATTCATCATAAAGATAAATCTGATTTGAAATAAAATGAAAAAATTAAATTAGGTAAAAATGGTATTTTTTTATATATTTTTATTTAAATAAATTATCATTTATAAAGGCATTTATAAATAACTATTTATCCAAAATTATTTTACAAAATTCAGTATAAAGATTTAAAAATAATTTAAAAACATATTTTGAGATATTATTTATTTAATTTTTTATCTAATACCTTCTTTGTGATTCTTCTAAACGCTTGTTCAACATTTGAACCTGTTTTTGCAGAGGTAGATATAAATTCCATTTTATTTTTTCTAGCAAATTCAATTCCCTCTTTATCTTGAACTTTAATTATATCCTCCAAATCATTTTTATTTCCTATTAAAACCAGAGGTTCCTTTCCTCTGGCTTCTTTAAAATCTTGAATCCAACCATCAAGTTTATCAAAAGTTTTTTTCTTTGTACAATCATAGACTAACATACCAGCATTTGCACCTTCCAAATAGAGCTTCCTAAGAGATTTAAACGATTCTTGTCCTCCTAAATCCCAAATTTGAGCGGATACTTCCCCATATTGTTCAATTTTCATCTCTTTTTTTAATAAATTTACTCCCAAAGTGCTTTTATAATTTTCTCTAAATTTATTTTCAATAAATCTATATACCAAAGAAGTTTTTCCTACATTTGCTTCACCAAGCAAAACGATCTTAATGATATAATGACCACTTGATTCCAATTCTGGTTAACCTCCTTAAATTTTATCCCACTATTATTTTTATAAAAATCATTAACTTACATAAATTCTTGATATTTTCATAATAATATTTATCCTTATTAATAATTTTGTTCTTGGCTCCAATAAAATAAATCCAAGAAAACTTTAGTCTGAAAAAAGTTGATTAAAATAAGAGATTTTTTGTATCTACTTTATTAAAGATTGCAGTAATAGAATTAATATACTCATCATAAAGATTTTTTATCATATGGAAACATTTAGCTTTATTATAAGCAAAAAGAAATAATTGATTCAAACTATAATTATGATTGGATTGATAAATATCTTTAGTTAAACCAAATAAGGCACTATTTTGATCAATGAAATTACATAAAATATATCTGTTCTCAGTTATCAAGTTTAGTTCATTTAAAAGGCCATACATTTTTAAAACTAATGGTCCTTGAAATTTAATTCTCGTAGTTTTAAGTAATTGAAAAAGTTCAAAAAATTTATTTCTCTTCAATACCGACGACATAAATAATTAGTTAGAATTATAATTTATTTTCCACAGTAATATCTACGTAATACGTAGAAAGAAATCCATTAGTTGAGTAGTTTGAGATTTTAAAAAATATTTAAAAGGCATAGTCAAAACCCTTAAATTTATTTTGGGGTTGACTAAATTCATACTCAACATTTTCTACTTCTGCATATTTTGGACCCTTCTTTGAGAACTCTAATAATTCATACAATTTATCTTGAGGGCCTTCTGCTTCTATATAAACGCTTCCATCAGCCATATTTTTAACAAACCCAGTTAATCCTAATTTTCTCGCAAACTTTCGTGTAGTATAGCGAAAAAAAACTCCTTGTACTAATCCGTATACTTTTATGGTAAGACGTTTCATAAAAAAAATAAGCTTCAAGATTATTTATTTTTTAATAAGATTTTTCATTACATGAATATTTTCATCTAAATCTTGCTTTGTAATCTTTGGATGAATATCTAATGCAAAAATTTCTCTAGTCACTTTCTCTACATTCGGTAAAGAAATTTTGTTATAATCAATCTCCTTTCCGTAAAATGGACAGGACCATGGACACCCTTTTGGATAAGCTATTTTATCTTGAAAGAGTTTAGTCTTATACAATGGTTTAGGATATAGAACTTTACTCTTAGGAAATCGTTCAATAAATTGCGACTTATTTAAACCGATAATTTCAGGGTTAATTCGCCCTATCCAGTAATTAAAGGCAGGTTCACAATATTCAGGTACATAAGGAGGAGTAATTCCATTGATTTCACTAACAGCATCAGATAAATATTGCGCATTTTTATTTCTTATTTCAATAAATTTATCAATTCTTTTTAGTTGCACTTTCCCAATTGCACCTTGGATTTCAGTCATTCTATAATTATAACCTAATCGATTGTATACATACCAAGAAGGTTCTCCATGGTGTCGTAATAATCGACACTGTTCGGCTAATTCATGATTATTAGTAGTAATCATTCCTCCCTCTCCAGTCGTTATATTTTTAGATGGATAAAAACTAAAGCATCCAATATCCCCTAATGAACCAACTTTTTTACCTTTAAACATTGAACCAATTGATTGGCAAGCATCTTCAATAATGTATAAATTATAATCATTAGCTAGATCTTTTAATCCATCCATATCAGCTACCATTCCCGCAAGATGGACAGGTATTAAAGCTTTTGTTTTATCAGTAATTTTTTGTTTAACTGATTTAGGATCTAATGTGTATGTCTTATTGTCTATATCTGCGAAAACGGGTATAGCATTATTATGTAAAATTGAGCTAGCGGTTGCTATAAATGTAAATGGAGGAACTATCACCTCATCCCCAGGGCCAATATTTAGAGCAGCTATTGCAATATGTAAGGCTGCTGTACCAGTATTAATTCCAATTGCATGTTTAACACCGATATATTTAGCATAGTCTTTTTCAAAGGATTTTACAGCTTCACCATGAAGTAAGGTCAACATTTGTGATTCCATTACTTTAATTACTTCTTTTTGTTCTTCCTCTGCTAAGTTCATAATTTGATCTGAATTAAATTTTCTAATTTTAATTAAAAAAAATAGTAGCCTTCTTAAGAATCTGATTATTAAAGTAAAGGAGATTTGAAATATTTAGAATATTAAATAATAAGTATTGTTTAAACTATTATAACCAATAATCTTATTCTTAACTAAAGTTTCAATAACACTGATTAACCATCTTTTACTGGTTTGTATTGATCTTTTAAGTTCTTGAAAACTTAACTCGTCATTAATAGCTAATAAAAATTGAATCTTACTTTTTACTTTTAGATGATCAGAGGTTGCTATTTTATCAAATTTCTTTAGTAAATCATATTCTTTTGTTTTTAAATTTGCAACTTCATTACTTAATTTTCCTATAACCTCATCTCTTGTCCTAAAAACATTTAATACTTTTTCTAAAAACATTCGTTCTATGTGTTCTTTTAATTCTTCCTCACTTAATTCAAATTCTAAGGTTTTTTTGAAATCATCTAAAATGCCAATATAATCTTGACTTTCATCGTATTTGTCTAACACTAATACGAAGATTATATCTTTTTCTTCATTATAATAAGAAATGGAATTCCAATTTTTTTCTTCAATTGTTATATGAGATTCTATGAAGTTGTGGGAGATTTGAATCTGTTGTACAATATTATCTGGGATATCTACATCATCAGGATATCTCATATAAATAACTCCTCCAGTTATTTCATCCCATTTAATCAAACAAATACCTAAAGGAATAGAACCTCACCAAACAAAACCTAACTCCTACCTTTAAATTATAAAAGTTTTTATTAATAAATTTAATTTGAAAATGCTAATTTTTTATTATGCATAATAATGAATAGATCTAGGAAGAATGCCAAAGTTGTGTGAGTGACTCATAATAGATGGACTTAAAAAATAAATATGACAAAAATTATTCTATAAATAGTGAATCTGGCATGGCTGTTTTTTACGTCTATATATTAGAAACAATTTCTAAAAATAATAGGAAAAGATTTTATACGGGCCACACCAATAACTTAGAAAGAAGACTAAAAGAGCATAAAAAAGGAATTGGTGCCAAATTTTGTCGGGGAAAAAAAGTGATTAGCCTTAAATATTTTGAATCATTCACAGAAAGAAGAAATGCGATGAGAAGGGAATTAGAAATTAAATCTCTTCCAAGAAGCCAAAAAATTGAACTCATAAAAAACTTTTATCAAACTGAAAATCAAGTTGATTAATAAAAATTTCTTACTAATATTAGTAGGTTTACCTTCATCTGGTAAAACTACAATTGCTGAAATTATAAAAGATTTAATTGAAAAAAAATATAAAAATTTTCAAGTAAAAATTGTGGATCCAGATAAGATTAGGAATTCTATTTCTCCAAACAAATTTAATCACCAAAAAGAACAATTAGTTAGAGAAAAAAGCTTAAAAGAAATCAGATCGGGGTTATATCAAGGTTTTATAGTAATTAGTGATGATTTAAACTATTACACTAGTATGCGTCATGACTTAAAGCAAATTGCAGAAGAAAACAATATAAATTATTTCATTTTGTATATTGCTACACCTCTACAAATATGTATTGAATGGAATAAAAAGAGGGGTGAACCTATTCCTCAAGACGTTATTTATAAAATTGATGAAAGGTTTGATTCCTTCAATAATTATAATTGGGATAATCCCATTCAGATAATTGATCCTTCCAAATCTGATGATTTAGAAGATAGTATAAGCAAAGTGATAAACATTATTGAAAGGAATTTGAGAATAATTCCCCTAGATTCATGTCACAAGGGAGAAAAAACAGATAAAGAGCAATACCATGAAACCTTAGATAGAATTACGAGAATTGTTATAGGAAACATAATTAAAAATGATAATTACCATCCCTTTCTAAAAAAAATTTCAAAGATACGAAAAGAATTTATCAAAAAAAATCTAAAGAAAGTAATGACAGAAACCCAGATCTCAGAAAGTTTCCTAAAATTCATAAAAAGATATTTAAATACTGAGTTTCCTTAATTTCTTTGTAATATAATAATTATAAATAATAAAGATAAAGAAAATAAGTTTTCATTTATTATATAAATAAAATAGTTTTAAGTTTTTAAAATGTCGACAAATAAATCCGAAACAAAAGAAGCTAAATTAAGAATTGAGGAATTAGATAAAAGTCGAAGTGGTCGTTCATTATGTTATATAGATCAAAATGTTCTTGAACAATTAGGTTTAACCACTGGGAGTATAATTGAAATAAGAGGAAAGAAAAAGACCACAGGAATAGTTGTATCCAGCATCAATGATAAAGGAAAGGGAATAATAAGATTAGATGGGCTTCAAAGATTAAATGCGGGAGCCACTATTGGCGAATATGTTTCCATTAGATTAGCACGAGTATTTCCCGCTCGGGAAATTGTTTTAACTCCCACAAAAGCTAATATTGATCTTAAAAGACAAGCAGAAGCTATAAAGGCAAAATTAATTGATAAACCTGTAGTTATCGGTGATATCGTTGATGTTTTGGGAGCAGTATATCATAAAAGCGATCCAGAAAATCCTATGAATGAAATTATGAGTATGTTCATGAAAAGCCAGAAAAAAAGACCAACATTGGGGATTTTAAGGTTAATTGTTGAAAATACTGCCCCATCTGATAAAATAGTGAAAATAACACGTGACACACTAATTAAAGTTAACAAGAGAGTTGCTGTTCTGAATGTTTCGGGTGGAGTAGTTACTTATGATGATGTTGGAGGATTAATAGATGAAATTCAACGAATAAGGGAAATGGTCGAATTACCCCTAAAACACCCCGAATTATTTCATAGATTAAATATTGATCCTCCTAAAGGAGTCCTGTTTTATGGACCTTCTGGTACCGGTAAAACTTTAATGGCTAAAGCTGTTTCTCAGGAATCAAATGCTCATTTTATCACAATAAACGGCCCTGAGATAATGAGTAAGTTTTATGGAGCAAGTGAAGGGCGACTACGAGAAATATTTCGTGAAGCAGAAGAGAATTCTCCTTCAATAATCTTTATAGACGAAATTGATTCTATTGCTCCAAAAAGAGTAGAGACTTCTGGAGAGGTTGAAAGAAGAGTTGTTTCCCAACTACTATCCTTATTGGATGGTCTCAGAGGAAGAGGGGAAATTATTTGCATAGGTGCTACAAATAGAATAAATGCATTGGATGAAGCTTTAAGACGACCAGGACGATTTGATCGAGAAATTGAGTTTGGTGTTCCAAATATGAAAGGTCGGAAAGAAATTTTTCAAATTCATACGAGAGGGATGCCTGTTGAAGATGATGTTGATTTAAATGATTATGCTGAAATTACTTATGGTTTTGTAGGCGCAGATATTATGGCAGTATGTCGAGAAGCTGCAATGTTTGCCTTAAGAAAAATTTTACCACAAATAAATTTGGACGAGCCAATACCTAGCAGAATTATACAAGAGTTGAAAATAAATAATGAGAATTTCATGCAAGCAATAAATATGATTGAACCTTCTGCTATGAGAGAAGTAATGGTTGAAATTCCAAATGTAAATTGGGATGATGTTGGTGGATTAGATGCTGTAAAACAAGAGTTAAAAGAGGCCGTTGAATGGCCATTAAAATACCCTAAACTATTCGAAAGAGCAGGAATTCGCCCCTTAAATGGTATTCTTATATTTGGACCACCTGGATGTGGCAAAACACTCCTAGCAAAAGCGATAGCCACTGAAAGTAAATCAAATTTTATATCTATTAAAGGTCCTGAAATTTTCTCAAAATGGGTTGGAGAAAGTGAAAAGACTGTTAGAGAAATATTTCGAAAAGCTCGTCAATCAGCACCTTCAATTATTTATTTCGATGAAATAGATGCTATATCTGCTGGTAGGGGAGAATATGCGGGTACCCAAGTATACGCATCAATAGTTAATCAAATTCTAGTTGAAATGGATGGAATTGAGAATCGTCAAGGAATAGTTACAATTGCTAGTACAAATCGTCCAGATATTGTTGATCCTGCATTTTTAAGACCAGGAAGATTTGATAGATTAATTTATGTAGAAGCTCCAGATTTTGAGTCTAGGATAAAGATTTTAGAAGTACATACCAAAAATATGCCATTAGCAGAAAATATATCTTTAAAGCATATTGCTCAAATCACGGAAGGTTATAGTGGTGCAGATTTAGAAAATGTGTGTCGTGAGGCAGGAATGCAGGCTATTAGAGAGAAGATGGAAAATTTTGATATAGTTGAAAATAGTCATTTTGAATTCGCGCTAAATAAAATTAAGTCCACCTTGCCTGTTGAAATCATACAGCGTTATGAATCTATGGCAAAAGAAATTACAGAATCCCGTAATATAAAAGAATCTCAGGCAGATTTCTATAAGTAATCTTTTTTATTCTAACTTCTCCCTTTTTAACTTTTTTTAAATTTATATTATTAACTTTTAAAAAGTATATATACTGTCGTAAGAAATATTTAAATTAAATTTTAAAAAAAGAGATAAAAATGAATGAGATACAGATAAACTGGAACGGCCATGTAAAAAAATATCAAGCAGCAATGGAAGAACTTAATTTAGATTTCTGTGTTCTGACAAGAGTTAAATCAATTATTTATCTTGCTGGATGTTTTGTTCCCTGGAAAAGTTATATCTTCCTCCCAAAAGAAGGGATGGGGGAACCAGAATTACTTACTGTACTCTTAGACGTGGAAAGAATAAGGGCAGAAAGTCACTTGAAAAATGTTAGCGGGTGGGGCCCTATGAAAGGGTTTTATTGGGAAAAAAAAATTCAAAGCGCTGCTAAAAAAGCTGGAGTTTATAAGGCTAAGGAAAATCCTCCAAAAATCGGGGTTGAGTTAGGAGTTGATATTTGCGTGACTGGACAAATGTTATCTTATACCGAGGCAGAACTATTAAAAAAAGTATTTCCAGGATGTAAATTAATAGATTTTAATGAAAAAACAGAGAGAATTCAATTTATTAAAGAGCCTGAAGAAATTGAGATGCTTCGAAAAGCAAGCGAAATAACAGATATTGGACAGGCAGCTGTTAAGGAAGCTTTACAAAATAGAATTCAAGAGAAGAAATTTACTGAGAATGAAATCGCAGGTATAGGCACCTTAGCTATGAGAAAAGCAGGGAGTAATTATGAATGGACTTTTACGGGAAATGAAGAAATTGGTTCAGGGTATCGAGCAAGTTGGACTTTTAATGGATGCACTCCTGCTACCAACAAGATTGTCGAGGAAGGTGAATCTCTCCTTGTTGATCTCCATAGTGAGTATGGTTGTTATCTTGGCGATTTGAGTCATAATTATGTTCTAGGGAACTGTCCACCAGAGTTAAAGAAATTCAATGACGTCTATGAACAATTATGTTATACCTTAGTTGATAATATGTATGTGGGTAACACTTTTGACAACTGCTACCAAGAAGTTCGAAAGGTGGCTGATAAAGAAGGATACGGAAATGATTTATTTTTCGGGTTAGGTCACGGAATAGGGTGTATTGGTAATGAATCCTGGCCAGTTATAGTCCCTGGTAAAGAATGGGGCTCTTTAACATTTGAAGAAAATATGGTTGAAATTGCTGCTGTTGTATTTAATCGCCCCGGTTTGGGGGGATTACGTTTAGAATCTCCAACATTAGTAACCAAAAAAGGAGCTGAGGTACTTCCTAAAACTCCATTTGAAGTAGATTATGTTTAATTCTTTTTTTATTATTTAACAAACTTTTCAATCCTCTCCATTGCTTTTTCTAGTTTACTCATCTCTGTCGCATATGAGATTCTTATTCTGTCATTTGAAAAAGAGCCAAAGGTATCTCCAGGAATTATTGCTACAGCTTGCTGTTCCATAATCTTTTTAGAGAATTCTGATCCGCTTACTTCGAAATTTTTAACTGAGGGCATAATATAGAAAGCACCCTTTGGTCTAATTACCTCAAATCCAAGTTGTTTTAATCTATTATAGACAAATAATCGTCTCTCATCAAAACTCTTGAGTATATCATCAAAAAAGTTAATATCCATTTTTAATGCTTCGATAAATCCATATTGTGCTGGATGATTAGTCCCTGCTATGGTGTATTGATGAAATTTTTCCATTAAATTAATAATTTCTTTTTTAGCAACAACATATCCGAGTCGAAAACCCGTTGCTGAGAATAATTTTGACATGGCATTAGTAGTAATAGTTCGTTCAAACATTCCATCCAAGGATGCAGGACTAATATGTTTATATCCATCATAAACATAGTTCTCGTAAACTTCATCAGTGATAAGATACAAATCATTATCATTTACAATCTCGACAATTTGATTTATTTCTTGGGGAGATAACGCATATCCGGTAGGATTATTGGGAGAATTAATTAAAATTGCTTTAGTTTTCGGAGTGATTGATGATATTATTTTTTCAATATTAGGACTAAAATCATTATTTCTCTCGATTTCTATTATTTTAACGCTAAAGAAAACTCCTAAATAGAAATAAGAAATAAAATTTGGTGATGATAAGATTAGTTCATCTCCAGGATTAAAAATTGAGGCAAAGGCAAGAGTAAGAGCTTGTGAACCCCCATTAGTAATCATAATATTTTCCTTCCAATTACAATTAATATTGTTTACCGTTCCCATTTTATTCTCAATTAATTGCAAGAGTTCGGAAACACCCCTTGTTGGGGCATAATAAGTAATCTTATTTTTTAACGCTTCAATATTTCCGTGAATTGCAGGATCTGGAGTCTTAAAATCTGGTTGACCTATCCCTAAACTTATTACATCCGATCTTCCTGCAGCAAGATCAAATAATTCTCGAATCTTTGATTTTGGCGCTTTAGCAACATTATGAGATAATTCTTTCATAATTTACTTACTATTCATTTCTATTTAAAACATTTGATTTTTAATTTGATAAAAATGAGAGGTAAACACTAGAGTAAAAGCTAGAGATAATTAAATTTTCTCTCCATAATTTCTTAAGATTTGAAATACTAAATTTTTGAATGCTTTCTCAACATTATCCCCAAATTTAGCACTCGTTTCAATAAAATCACTTGCTTGTATTTCTTTTGCCAATTCCCTTCCCTTTTCCTCAGGAACAGCTCTTTGGTTACTTAAATCAGTCTTATTACCTATTAGTATATATGCACCTTCCCTTTTTACATATTTTTTAAAATCTTTAAGCCATTTTGATTCAATATCATCAAAAGTACCATAACGTGTAATATCATAGACTAATAAACACCCAACACACCCTTGGAAGTACATAGATCTAATAACATTATATTTTTCCTGACCTGCAAGATCCCACATGATTAATCTTATTTGGGCATTGACTTCTTCTAAATTTACATCTTTGCGGACAATATTAGCACCTAAAGTTGGCTTATAATCTTCTTGAAAGGCTTCTTCAACGAATTGGCTTATTAGTGACGTTTTGCCAACTGCGGCATCTCCTAATATTGTAATTTTAAAG
This sequence comes from Candidatus Hodarchaeota archaeon, assembly GCA_048887145.1. GTDB lineage: Archaea > Asgardarchaeota > Lokiarchaeia > Sigyniarchaeales > SOKP01 > SOKP01. The sequence continues at coordinate 3,428 of JBHLKA010000015.1, read as the reverse complement.
ACAAATTCTCGTTCTTCAGCGGCCATCTCTTCTTATGTCAATCCTTATAATTAATAATAGGTGGGGTTTTTATTATTGGATAATTAGATATTTAACATTATTTTGATTTTTGATCTATTTAATTATTTTCCTTTTTTGTTTTAAATCTTTTCTTAATTTTCAACTTTAGAATAAATGAATTGTGATGAGGACTATTTAAATTCTCTTTTTCTCCATAATAATATATTTGATGATTTGATGGTAATGCTTTTTCAAGTGAATAAACAAGAAATCCTCTAAATAAATCGCATGAAACTCCAATTTCAGAACAAAAAATACATTTATCAACTTTAACAATTATTAATTCATCAGATTTTTCTATAATTTCTACATTCCAATCTGTTTGAATGAACTCATTGATTTCTCTTATAATCTCATCGAAATCTTTTCCATAAGGAAATAAATAAAAAGAGAATTTACGTCCAATTTCATACAGCAGCTTTGGCGAGTCATATAATAAACAATTTTGAGCTGCAATTATTTTTTTAAGAGAAAAAAAATCTATCACTCCATTTGGATCTTCTTCTTGAATATCCTTTAATTCCAACAATCCTGCTTCTCTCAAAATGGATTTCATCCCATCATAATCAAGATTATCTAAATAGGATTGTAAGAGAGCAGTTACTACTCTATTTCTGACTGTACCTCTATAATCTCCGATTATTGTGGAATTATCTGGCATATCTCTCGTAGAAATGCATAATTTCTGTGAGTTTTTTGGTAATCGTCTGATTACTTGTTTAACTCATGATTCAATTTTCTAATTCCTAATTCAATCGTGCTTATAAATTTAGAAAATTCAATACATTTAAGCTTTTTTTTTGTGAAAATCCAACGAAATTCAAATGTTAAAAAGTATTATCTTTAATTTTAAAATAAAAGATCTAAATGAAGTAGTAAAAGAATTACTCCAGAAACCTGTTTTTATATTTAAAAAGCATTCAAGAGATTTTCAAATTTAATCTATTATTGGGAACATGGAAGCATAGAGATATAGTAAATACCTGATTAGCAATAGTAAAAAGCTACCAATTCCAAAAAGCAACCCTAAAACAGCCAGGGCTTTTGAATCGTCTTTAGCGCATCCAATAATTCCAAAAATAAAAGCTACAGTACCTGATAGAATAATTACTGCATTAGAAGTAATCATGAGAGGTGCTAATCTATAACCATAAGATCTGAGTATCATAATCAAAAAAGATAAGCCAATTCCCATAATTCCGAATGAAAAAGCAACGATTCCATTTGTTTTTTGTGGCTCAAAATAACCAGGATATGGCTTAGTTCTAATAACTTCAACAGTTTCAATTTGAGTCTCTGGTTTTTTCTGAGGCAATATGGAAATTTGCTCACGCAATAGTCTATGACCACAGTTTGCACAAACTTTCCAATCAGATTCTACTGGAGTACCGCAATTTGGACAATAATTCATACCTATTATTAACAAAAGTAAATATTTATTTGTTTTCTACCAATGTTAAATGTTTCATTAAAAGCCGAATAATAATTATGTAGGCTCTATGATAAATTAATCACAAATAAAAAATATAAAAAAGTCTCAAAATAGCTGAATAAACTAATAAAAAAATGATTAAAAAAATTCAAAAGAAAAAATTATTCTTTAACTGTTTCTAGTAGCTCTTCAATTTCAGACTGGATTTCGTCTGGTTTTTTCGCTTCTTCTCCTTGAATGGCTAAAGCGCGCTCTAAACGCTCGCGATGCAAAGTGTTCATAGCACAAAATGGGACTTCCAGAGTTTTGGTATTGTCTTCTGGATCGATTACTCCGTAATGAACAAGACAACGACAGACCCTATCAAGGTCAAAATTGTAAGAATCTTGGAAATGCATTGAGGAAATTAGCAGATTCTTTTCATGGAAAAATTGTCCTGCAGATTGAAGATTGGGAAAAGCAATCAGGCGAGAAAATGCTATTAAAGTTTTACTTGTTAACAATTTCGTAGGATTACGTACGTATCTCATAGCTCCAGCAAAATAATACGCCTTCATCATCTGACGATACCCTAGGCTTGTTATATCATCAACAAACTTTCCTATCGTACTTACAATACTCCCATACTCCTCTAAATTGATACCCTTAAGGAGTCCCGTAGGTTTTGGAATCTCTTGTTTCTGTGCCATGTCGTATACTTTATTTGACCAACGGATGAGTCCTTCTGCGTCAAAATAGTTTTCAATTGGTTCCCACTCATTTTTACTATTGATAACACAAATTGTTGCAAATCCGCAATCTGAGTGGCTAGTCGGGCTCCACTCAGGCACATCGTCGAACCATGCTAATAATCGAGTCATTTTGGCAGTGGTTGCTAACGGATAAAATTTGGTAATTGCATTATTTGTATGTTTATTTATTGCTATTTTCAAATCTGAGGTTGTATATCGTATATCCATCAATTCTTCAAAGCTTATGCGACCGCATAGAGATACAGGTTGATAAATTATTCCAGAAATAACGTCATTATTGTCTTTAGCATAGTCCAGAATGTTTCCAACTTCTTGATCATTTACTCCTTTAGCAATTACTGGAACTAACATTACGCCGTAAAATCCTAATTTACGCGCATTCTCAATCACTCTTTGCTTTAAAGGCCATAGATTTACGCCTCTTACCTTTTTCCATACTTCAGGGTTATCAGTTGCATCGAATTGCAAATAAATAGCATCCATTCCAGCATCTTTGCATTTCTTCATAAATTCAATTGACTTGGCAAATCTAACTCCATTGGTAGTAACCATAACTTCAATAAAGCCTAATTCTTTACCTTTTCGAATGATGTCAGGAAGATCATCTCTAATTGTCGGTTCTCCACCAGAAAGTTGTAATAAAACTGCTGGTGTTGGTTTCATTGATCTAAAATGTTCCATGATCTGAACAACTTGATCATAGGTTGGTTCGACAACGTATCCCTTTGCACTTGCATTAGCAAAACAGATTGGACACGCTAGATTACACTTATTAGTGACGTCAATTAAACAAATATTAGGGGCACTTTTATGGTTGTCACAAAGTCCACAATCATAAGGACAACCTTGTTTACATTCCTTTATTCCCGAAGATACATACTCAGGTTTGGTAGTATGATCTAATGTAGAACCAATCTCATCCGTAAATGTTTGCTGCCATTTATATTCTTCTGGATCTATACTAAGTTTATCTTTAAAATCTCCGTGTTCCTCACAATTTTTCCTCATCATTACCCAGTTTGTATTATCATCGACGTATATTTCGGCTGCTATTGGCTGTAAGCATTCTGGACATATACTTGTTGTACGTCTTATAATTTCTTCCGTCATAAGTATCATTTTTTGTTTTTTTTTTAATAAAAAAATTATTTAATTAAAAGGTTAGTTAACTTTTCTATAAAAAT
>JBHLKA010000014.1:0-30484 GCA_048887145.1 Candidatus Hodarchaeota archaeon | reverse complement strand
TTTTTTCTCAAACGTTTAAAATAATTTTCACTTAAATTTTTTGAAAGGCGTATAAATTTTATATGAGAATTTGCCTTACGAATTTTAATAACTGTATTTGGCTGGATCTTTTTAAAAGTACGTTGGCCATCTATTACAACTTTTGCATTTAAGCGAGGTCTTAATAATTGTATCTCAACTTCACTCGTGATTGGTAAAACTATAGGTTTTAATCCAGATCTAGCAAAACTATTTAGTGGAGTTATTTGCATTATTTCTAATGGAGATTTTACTATTGCCCCTCCAGCACTAAGATTATATGCCGTAGATCCTACAGATGTAGATATTATGACTCCATCTAAATAGCTCCGGTTTAAAAACACACCGTCGATTTTTATAGACACTTGTAGAACCTTTGAGCTTTTTGATGAGACAATTAATATTTCATTCAAAGCATTATTGAGCTTGATTTCCTCAGAGTTTTTTACTATATATGGAGTTATTTTGGAACATTTTTCAATTATATACTCATTGTTTAAAATTTTATTAAGATCTTTAAAGATTGTTCTCTCGTTTGATTCATCTAAAAAACCAATCGATCCTATATTTACTCCTAATATTGGGGGAGCATTACGCTGTGGTAAACTACTCGCTACTCTCAGAATCGTGCCATCTCCACCAGTAGATACAATGAATTTTGTATTTGCTTCAGTCATTTCATTTAAATCTTTTCCACTGTGTGGAAAAATCTTAGGAGCAATTCTTGTCTCTAATTGGACAACTTCTCCTTTTTTAACAAGATACTCAAATATTCTCTTAGTTAATTTAATGGCTCTTTCTGAATCCATTCTACACGCTAAAGATACTGCCTTTTTCTCCATCAAACTCAGGTTTTTAATTATGATTTTTAAAAGAAACTGTAGTTCTTAAAAAAAAATAATAGATTAAAGAAAAATAAAATTTTTGATTTTTTCATAAACAAAATAAATAAGGATTTTAACTTAAAATGACTCTGTTTATTAAAGTTTTCCCAGCAATCTGCCAGTATTCAACTTGAGCTGATGATAATTTAGTGGGTTCTTTTTGTAATCCTTTTAATTTAGAAATTGATTCCTCATCTGAAGGCCAAAGAACATCAAACGACTCATAAGATTCAAGATCCATAATGTTTATTAAAGTATCTTCTATAAAGTTAATTTGAGCATTACCTTTAATTATCTCTGGAACTTCAACCATGTGCCCTGAAGGAATAGTTAAAGACCTTTTATTATTATCAAACATTCCTATGCATACAACTCTAACTTTAGCATGTCCGTGCTTTCCACTTTTGGATCTTTCCGTACTCTTGATTTGACATGGTTCTTCCTCAACCATGATGTATTGTCCAGCTTTTAATTTCTGTATTTCAGTCCTTCTTATGCTCATTATTTCATAACTCCTCATATATATAAATTTGATAAAATTCTTATACGAATATTTTTAATTTTCACATTTCTATTTTATATATTATTATTTTTAGTAAAAAAAAAATATTAGTTTTTAAAAATATTAATAATTAGCATATAAAATAACAAATGATAAAACAATGGTACTTGAGAAATTAGGACGCTCCTTAGATCAAGCAATTAGAAAAATAAGAAGACTACCCTTGGTTGATAAGAATGCAATTAATGCTTTAATAACAGATTTACAGAGAAGTTTGCTAAGTGCAGATGTAAAAGTCGAATTAGTATTCGAAATGACTGAAAATATTAAAAAAGAAGCTATGAATACTCATCTCACAAAAGCAAAACGGAAAGAATTTGTTATTACATTAGTACATAATGAATTAATAAAAACATTAGGCGGGAAACCTGCACCAATTAGAATTAAACCTGGAAAAAGTAATGTAATTCTACTTGTTGGAATACAAGGATCTGGAAAAACCACTACAGTAGCAAAATTATCAAGATTTTATAAAAACAAGGGTTATAAAGTAGCAGCGATTACAACAGATACATATAGACCTGGAGCATACGAACAACTTGCTCAATTGACAGATCAGATTGGGATTAAATGTTATGGCAATCCAAATGAGAAAAATGCTATTAAAATTGCTGTTAGAGAAACAAAAAGAGCGATAAATGAAGGGCATGATATTATTATTGTTGATACTGCTGGACGTCATAAGGAGGAAAAAGAATTAATGAAGGAAATGTCACAAATTGAACAATCATTAAAACCGAATGAAGTAATTTTAGTAATTGATGGTACTTTAGGCCAACAAGCTTATTCCCAAGCAGAAGAATTTGCTAAAACCACAAAAATAGGAAGTATAATAGTAACAAAATTAGATGGAACTGCTAAAGGGGGTGGTGCTCTATCTGCGTGTTCAGCAACAAATCAGCCTATAAGATTTATAGGTGTTGGCGAGAAAATAGATGATTTCGAAGAATTTGAACCAACATCATTCGTTGGAACTTTATTAGGCATCCCAGACTTAGAAAGTTTAGTAAAGAGGGTTCAAGAAGCAGAGGTTGAAATGGACCCAGAAATGGCTAAAAGGATGATGCGGGGAAAGTTTACTCTTGATGATCTATATTATCAACTTAAATCCATAAAAAAAGTAGGCAAGATGAAACAAATTTTAGCAATGGTAGGAGGAGGTAATATTCCCGATGCTTTAAAAGATGATGCTGAGAGAAACTTAGAAAGATGGGAAGTTCTTTTAAATTCAATGACAGCAGAAGAAAAAGAAAACCCAAAAATAATTAGGAAAACAAGAAAACGGAGGATAGCAATAGGAAGCGGTACAGATTACTCTGTAATTAATCGGATGCTAGATCAATATAATCAAATGAAAAAATTTATGAAGCGATTTTTACAGTTACAAAAGAAAGGAAAGGGTTTTCCTGGAATGGGTAAAATAGATCCTTCTTTCTTTAGTAAATTAGGGAAAGATTTTAAGTTCTAAAAATTTTTATACAAATTGATAAATTTGGTTAATTTCTTATTATTAATTGAAGATATTCCTTATTTCTCTAAAAAAGATATCAACTGTGGATTAACTCCTTTTGAGATTTATAGTTTGTGTGCATCAATAAGAGAAGCTTTTTGTCTTTCTTATTCAATTAGAAAAAAAAATAATTTGTTTTTATTTTTTTACGAAACTATAAGTGTAATAAAATTTCAAGGAAATAAATTAAGATTCTTGGGTTCAGACGAAAGATCTCAAGCATTACTATTAAATAAAGCTATAAATAAACTTAATGAAATTGAAATTAATCATAAATGGATTATTTCTACCCCTGGAATTATTGTGAAAAAACTAGGAGATTTTCAAAAAGTTCTTCAATTTATTAAAGAGATTAGCCAAAATAAAATCATAATAGTAAATGGTTGTTGTGAAAACCATCTTCCATTAAATCATAAAGAATTTATAAATTTAAAGTCACTAAATGAATACCTTTATATTTTACCAATTTTTCACAATGAATCAAAAGCATCTGATTTTATTAGTTTAATGAAAAAAGTAATTGATTTAAGATTTCTAATGCTTCCCAAAGTAAAAAATATTGAAGATAAAATTGTATTTATTAACTTTATAATAGATCAACAACTCCTAATTTGAAATGATTTTAACAAACGCTAAAATTTATACAAATGGAGAATTCAGAAAAGGTATTTTATTAATTCAAGATGGAATTATTGATCTGATATTTTTTGAGCCATCTAGAAATGATTTCAATACACTTAGGGATAAAAATGATGATGCCATTGAAATTGATTGTGGGCAAAGATTAGTTTTACCAGGTATCGTTGATATTCATTCTCATTTAAGAGATATGGGGCAGAGCGAAAAAGAAACGTTTAGAACTGGAACAAAAGCAGCAGCTTTTTCAGGTATTACAACTGCTTTTAATATGCCTAATACAATCCCTCCTGCTACAACCTCAGATCGCATAAAAACTTGGATGAATAAAGCTAAAAATAATATTTATATTGATATTGGATTTATTGCAGGCGTACCTGAAGGAATCAGCGAGGAAGAAATAAAAAATATTATTAAATTAGGAGTTATTGGCTTTAAAATCTATCCATTAAAACCATTGGCTAATAATGATTGGACTAATCAATCGAATATACAAAAATTAATTAAACTTTCTTCGAAATTTCAATTTTCTATTTTTATCCATCCTGATTGGCCTTCTGCAAATACAAATAAAGAGAAAATAAGCGATGTTAATGTAAAAAAAGGAAATTTATTAAAAGTCCATAATATTTTTCATCCAAATAAGAACGAAGCTAGATTTATCAGATTTATTTTGGATAACTGTTATGAAGTAATTAAAGAATGTAAATTACCTCCAGAAAAATACCCAATTATTCATTTTTGTCATGTTAGTTGTAAGGAAAGCATTAAAGAATTGAATAATTTTTACAATAGTTATGCTTCAATCATCACTTATGAAATCACTCCCCATCATATGTTATTAAATTATAATATTAATTTAGAAAATCCTGCATATGGTAAGGTTCTACCTCCATTAAGATGTAAATCACATTCCAAATTTTTATTTGATCAATTAAAAAAAGGAGCTATAAAGTTCATTGGAACTGATCATGCACCACATACAATTGAAGAAAAATCTCAACCATTTTTTGAAGCTCCCTCTGGATTTCCTGGATTCGAAACTTATTTACCTTTATTGTTAGATAAAGTGTTTCGGAATCGATTACCATTAAGAAATTTCGTTCAGGCAGCGGTTGAAAATCCTGCTAAAAGATTTAATTTGAAACGGAAAGGTTTAATTAAAGAAAATTATTTTGCTGATTTAATCATTGTTGAAAAGACTAAAGATTATCCTATTGATTCTCATAAATTCCGAAGTAAAGCAAAATATTCTCCATTTGAAAACGCTGATCTCTCTAACCGATTAACTTCAGCTAAGATTTGGAAAGTATTTTTAAGAGGTAAAGAGATTAATGTTAAAAATAGTCATCCAACTGGTAGAATAGTTAGAATGTAAATTATATATGAATATTGATATAATATTAATATAAAAAATGAAATTTAAAATAAAATATGTCAAAGGATGAGATTTTTAGTTTAGACGATGGTAAACAGTTGATAAAATTCGCAAGAGAAAACATTGAGTATTATTTAGTAAACAATAGAAGGATACCTATACCAAATGAAATTAAAAACAAATTTTCGGATAAATATGGAGCTTTTGTTACCTTGAATAGATATAATGTCTCGGGGAATCCATTAAGAGGCTGTATTGGCTATATTGAACCGACATATCCATTATATGATGTAATACATAAAGTTTCAATTAGTTCTGCTCTGGAAGATCCACGTTTTCCATCCGTTACGATTGAAGAAATGGAAAATATTATAATTGAACTTTCTATATTAACGCCTCCAGAATTGATTAAGGTAGATGATAGCAAAGAATATCTTGACAAAATAGTCATTGGAAGAGATGGACTCATTGCAGAAAGAGGAATGAGGCGAGGTTTACTTTTACCCCAAGTACCTGTTGAACACGGGAGAAATTGGGATGTAGAAACTTTTTTAAGTCATACATGTAATAAAGCATGGCTACCTGATGATGCCTGGAAAGAAAAGAATACGAAAATTTATTCTTTTAAAGCAATATTATTTGAGGAAAAAAAGCCAAGAGGAGAAGTGAAAAGAAAATATCTAAAACTTTAATATCTAAAACTTTAATTTAAAATAGATTAATAAAAATTATGGAAAATTTGATTTTAGTAATTGATATCTCTTCAAATTCGGTTAAAGTTGCCCTAGTATCTGAAACTTTAACTTTAAATTCAGTAATAACCCAATCATATAATACAATCAATGAAGATATTGATGGGCTTGCTAAAAGATTTGATATGAATGAGTTATGGAATACAGTTTTAAATGGTATTCAACTTATTTTACAGGATTATAAATCTAAACAGTTTAATATTATTGGTATTTCTACCTGTGCCCAAAGGATAGCAACGGTATTTCTGGATAATAAAGGGAGAGAAATCTATGGAGGTCCTAACACCGATGTTCGAGGTATAGATGCTGGTTATATCATCGATGATAAATTTACAGAAAAAGAGTTATTTGAGATAACAGGTCATAGTCCTTCATTTTTATTTTGTCTAGCCCGTTTATTATGGTTTAAAGAAGAGGATGAGGAAAACTATGATAAAATTGATAAGGTGTTAATGTTAGATGACTGGTTAATATACCAATTTTCGGGAGAACTATGTACAGATTTATCATCTGCAGCTGAATCCCAATTAATAGACATCAAGAAAGGTGAATGGAGTAGTGAAATTATCCAAACCTTTGACTTTAATCCAGAATTTTTTCCTAACATTATAGAATCTGGATCTGTTATTGGTGAATTAAAAACTGACTTAATAAAGAGGTTTAATTTGAACCAAAAAGAAATTCCTATAATTAAGACGGGTGGAGATACACAAGCATCATTGTTAGGAATGGGCGTCATAGAAGAGGGAGACATAGGAATTAGCTTAGGTACAACGTCACCGCTTCAATTAGTAGTAAATAAACCAATAATTGATCCCTATTGTAATTATTGGACTTCATGTCATTTAATTAATAATAAATGGTTAATTGAAGCTCATGCAGGTAATACTGGAGCGAGTTATAATTGGTTTAAAGAAGCTTTTTTAAAAGATATAACTGATGATATAGATCTTTTAATTGAGTCATATTTGAGAAAAACTGAACCGGGAGCTTTTTCAACTTATGCATATCTAGGACCTGAAAAAATGAATATCAAAGATCAAACATCTATTAAAAGAGGTGCTTTTATATTTCCACCACCTTATATGATATCAGAAAAATTACCAAAAATTGAAGATTTTACTAGGAGTGTAATTGAAAATATTGCTTTTGGTATCTATGAAAACCATCAAGATTTAAACAGTATAATAGATTTCGAGACTAAGACATATTGCGCCGGTGGAATGGCTAAATCAAATGAGTTTTGCGGTATATTAGCTAACCTAATGAATATTGACATAGCAAGTCCCTATATTAAAGAATCTTCCTTCATAGGAATTGCTATAAATGTTTTAAAAGGGTTAGAATATTATCCCGACTATAAAAGTATTATAACTAAATTTATAAAATTTGATAATTATCATCCTTCCCCATCAATCTCACAGAAATATAAAAAAGTATATAATCAATGGAAGCTCTTTAAACAAAAAATTGATGATCTATAGATAATTAACTTTGAATAAATGATTCTAAATCTTGACCTTTTTTCCAGTACCACCTAAAAAGTTCCTTCAACCAATTTATAAAATGTTCACTAGAATCAAATAAACATTGACTATAATCAATTTTCCCCTGTTTGCTTAGAAATAAAACACCTCCTTTATCAGATACTAAAAGTGAGAGAGCTATCTTATTTAAAACTCGAACATTTTTAAATACATTGATTTTATTGTAAAAAGCGTGTCTATCTTTAAATTTCTTCCCAACTTTTACAGAATCCAGTAAAATTTTTTGTTCAATTAATGTTTTTACTTCGAACATTTCATTTTTACTTTTTTTTTCGATTATGGGAATAATTGATTCTTGAAATTGATCTGATATTGCTAAAATAAATTTTTCAGAGTTTTTCACTAAATCTGCCCATATCTGAACATTATTCATGGTTTGATTACCAAATTTTAAATCTTTTAATTTCCCGACTTGTAAAATTAAATGAATAGGTAGCGCGTCAACATCGTGAATATTTAAAAACTCGTGATAATTCAGTGCCATTTCAAATGTTTGTAAGACTTTGTAAAAAATCTTACCTATTCCAGAAATTGAATATACATTCCCTTCTTTATAGATTAAACCCATTTTATATAAACGCCTCAGATGGCGTGAAATTTCAGGGCCAGGTATCTTTAATTCTCTTTCAAGTTGGCTATGTCTTCTTTTTTCATGATATAAGCTTTTAAATACGCGATATCTTCCCTCGTTCGTAAATTCAACTAAAACTCTATTGAGATTCAAGATTAAAACCAATTTGTTGGTGGCATTAAATTATATGTAAAAACCTTTTATTTATTATAATATAAAGAATTGTTTAAAATAATTAATATATATTAAAATCAATTTATACATATTAAAAGCGAATATAATAAATATATAAATTATCTACGATTTCTTTATATCTTTTTAATTTCAACTAGATCTTAAATAAATTCCATTAAAGTTCAAAATAAAAATATAAGTAGAAGTGTGATAATTTTGGCAAATTTTGAAAATATTGAATCCTGTTTAAAGGAAATTGAAAATCGTTATATTAACACTGAAAAAGTAAGGATGAAGTTAGCAAAATTCAATGAACCTATTCAAATAACATTTAATGATACAAATAGAAAAGTGTTGCTTTTAATTAACTTTGATCAAGGAATTGAAATTAAAGATAATACTGGTGATGATGACGCGACAGTTAAAATTGATTTTTCAGAAGAACAGGATATGCTGGATTTGTTTAATAAAGAACTTGGTGCTGTAAAAGCTTATTCAAATGGAAAAATAAAAATTATTGAGGGAAATATTAGGAACTTAATGAAGCTTAAGAGTTTAATGTTCTAATCTATTTTATTCATCCCTAATAATAAAAAATATGATATATTTTAAATAGAAATAATTTTCTAAATATGAGATGAAAATGAAAGCACTAATCACTGCTAGTATTTCTGATAAGATTTTAAAGGAATTAGGTACTCTTATGGAAGTTACTTATGAGAGCTGGAGAGATACGGGAATTATTTATTTAGATGCTAAGGAATTAATTGAAAAGTTAAAAGGATACGATATATTTATAACGGCCGCTGATGATTTAAAAAAGTCAGAATTATTTGACAATACAAATTTAAAATTGATTGTTTCCTGTCGAGGAGATCCATTTAATGTTAATTTAAATGCTGCTAAAAGAAATAACATTCCTGTGATTTTTACACCGCATAGAAATGTGGATGCTGTAGCTGAACTTACAATTGGATTTATGATCTCTTTAGTAAGAAATCTTTCACAATTAAATAGATTTTTACATTCAGAAGAGTTTGAAATCATTGATTTTAAGGATTGGATTCAGCATTATAATAGATTTATTGGTATTGAATTATTAAATAAAACAGTTGGTATTATTGGATTTGGTCAAATTGGTCGCAGGGTAGCAGAAAGATTAAAATCTTTCGGGGTTAACTTTTTAATTTATGATCCATTCTTACCAGATGAGATTATTAATGAAATCGGTAAAAAGGTTGACATTGACACTTTAATGAGAAATTCTGATATAATCACTATTCATGCTGCCGCTACAGAAGAAAATGATAATTTAATTAACCAAGAACGAATTGCCATAATGAAAAATACCGCTTATCTTCTCAATTTAGCTAAGGGTAGCCTTGTTGATTATGAAGCATTGTTTAAAGCATTAAAAGAAAAAAAGATTGCTGGAGCTGCTTTAGATGTATTTCCGCTTGAGCCAATCGATGAAGATAATGAATTCTTGAAATTAGACAATGTGATTGTCTCTCCTCATATTGGAGGGAATACTAAAGAAGTTATTGAGCGTCAATCAAACATGCTTCTTCAAGATATTAAATTATGGATAAATAATAAAAAACCTAAACACATTCTTAATCCTGAGGTTCTTAATGAATCTGAAAATAAAGATAGACCTCACTATATAAGAATAGATGATTTAAAAAAGAAAATTTTAGACACATGTAAGAAATTATTAGATGATGGCCATGTTATTGGTTCTGCTGGAAATGTAAGCGTTAGGGTTAAAGATAATGATGAGGAATTGATTTTAATTACACCCAGCAACGTTAATTATGATGATATGAAACTTGATGACATTTTATTAATTGATTTTAATGGAAAGGTCGTTCAAGGCGTAAGAAATCCCTCAGTTGAGAAGCATTTACATTTAGGTATATACAAAGCAAGAGAAGATGTTAATGCCATAATTCATTCTCATGGGATTTACTCTACCATATTAAGCACTCTAAATTTATCATTACCTCCAGTTATGGAAGAGCTAGTTCCATATCTTGGCGGAGAAATAGCATGCGCCAAATACGGGGAAGCTGGAACAGAAGAGTTAGCTGAACTTGTTTTAAGTAGTTTAGAAGAAAAAAATGCGGTAATACTAGCTAATCATGGAAACATTTGCTGTGGAAGTCATCTGGAAGGCGCTTATACCGTTTTACAATACTTAGAAAGAGGAGCAAAGGTCTATTATCTTGCAAAGCTTATCAAGGATCCTAATTTGTTACCAGAAGACACAATAGATTATGAGAAAGATATATTTGAAATTTTTAAAGAGTCTAAAAAAATTTAAGCTTGCTTTTCCTTCAATTCCCTCTAATCTACTTAAAGATTAAGATTAAAAAAAATAATTTTCGAATCTTTCTTTAAAAATTGTTATCAAATTTATTAAGTTTTGTCGCATAAATTGAAATTAATATAAGGAATTTTTATTTAATTTAGAGGGAATCGAAGTTATCATTCAAGATTTAGCAATTGATAAAATCTAATTATCACTATAAAAAATTACAAAAAGGCGATAATCACGGCTCAAATAAGCGGTGTTGTGGTCCCATCACTAACATTCTATAATAAAAAAAACGAAATAAACATAGAGATACAATCATTATTAATTCGCCACCTTCTTGTTAATGGAGCAGATTCAATATATTTATTTGGAATTACTGGAGAAGGTAAGATATTCTTAAATAATAAAATAGAAAAGATCAAACTTATTAATTTAACCTTAGAATTGACAGGTGAAAAAACACCCCTTTTAGTAGGAGTATTAGGTAATGAATTGGAAGAAATAATTGATGAACTCGATGAATTAGGGAAAAAATATGATAAACTTAATTTTGTAATAGCACCTCCTTTAATAGAAAGGAAATCAGATTTAGAATCTTATTTTACAGGAATTTTTGATTCAATAAATATTAAGAACCATATCTTTTTATCGAATAATCCTAATAATTTTGCTGGAAACGAAATAAATCCTGATTTTGTTAAAAAATTATTGGATCTCCCAAATTTTTCTGGATTAATTGATTCATTTGATAATATTAATTATAGCAAATCATATATTCAAATGATAAATCAGGATTTCTCTATAGTATGCGGAAAAGAGGAAAATTTTCAAAAATTTCTCCAAATGATTCCCTTAAACATGCGAAAATTTTGTGGAATAATGCCTAATATTGGTAATTTAGTAAATATAGCTTCAAAATTATATTTCTGTGCTACTGAAGATAAGATTTTAGAATTACACCAAATACAAGATCAATTAAATGATATTAGAAATAATATTTATGACTTTAAAATAGATAATGGAAAAGAACAAAGGGGTCTAAAATATGCCTTTCTTTATCTGTATAAAGATATTATTCAAACTTCTATTGGAGATAACTATATTATAACTCCCGAACTCAAAAGAGAATTAGATCAAATTACTAAAGGAAGAATAGAAGCAACAGTGAATTATTTGCTGAATCAAAAAGCAATATATCAACTATATTCTCTTGGTAAAGAGGAAATTTATCAATTAGATGATATTATAAATACATTTTCCAATATTGAAGTTTTAATTAAGCAGGGAAAACTAAAAAAAATAATAGGACCCTATGATGCGAAAACAAATACAATATATCGTGCTAATTTTGAAAATAGTCAGTTGATTTTTAGATTTCGAACTTTAAAATCGTTTAAATATGAAAATTTAATTAAAGAAAAGGTGTTATTTCCTCTTTTAGATGGCTCTTTAAACCCAAATTTGGTAAATTTTAAAGAAAAAGTTAAAGAAATAATTGCTGTTAAAAAGGGAGATTATATTTTCGATAAAGATAATCCCCCTATAATACCAGTAAGTAACTTAATTTATTATGATGAAACCAAGCAACTCATTCCTTATTTATTTTCAATACAAGAATATATCCAAGGTAAATCTTTAAAGAATTTGTATGAAAAATATAAGGGTGAGAATTTTAGTTTTAACAAATCAAAGTTCCTTAATTTATTTAACGATATAGGAGAAGCATTAGGAAAGCTACATAACATAAAATTCAATTCATTTCAATCTGATATTTATAATTTCGGTAAAGAAGCAAAAAGTAGTTGGTTAGAAATTATTAACTCGGAATTCGAAGAACAAATTCTAGAAGCAAAAAAATATAAATTTAATCAAGAAGAGGAGATAAAGGATTTTATAAAGGAACATATTTATTTATTAGAAAATGAAACTGAACCAATTTTAATCCATAATGATTTTCAATGGAAGAATATTATTATTAAAGATGATCCAATAAACTTTCAAATAAAAGGAATAATAGATTTTGATTCCTGGAGAATCGGGGTGAGAGCACAAGATTTTGTGAGATTGGAAAATACTACATTTAAAAGTATTAATCATAAAGATATAAAACTCAAATTCTATGAGGGTTATCAAAAATATGGTAATATAGATAAGGATTTTCATAAAAAGATTGATCTATATTCTCTTTTATCTTATATAAAAGGATATAATAATGCAATGGAAAATCAAGGCAATGCAGATTTCTTACTAGCTGAAATTAAACATAAATTAAATGTCTATTATTGATTTTCTTACTCATATATAACACAAACCATTACTGAAAATTTCCAGGGCGCTTGAGCCCCATTATAAACTAATGATTTGACTTCTTCTGAAGGTTCCTTGCCAATAAAATCTTTAAAAACCTTCCAAGCAATTTTTCCTATAGAGTCATTATTATCTAAAATAAAATCAAAATTTTCTTTAATTCCAGCCCAATAAATTCTTTTTTTATCTATAATCTCTTTTAATTCTGCTAATCCAAGTAAATTTTCTAATACTAAATTTTCAGAAATATCTGGAAAATATTGACTGAATTGTTTTGAAATCTCTTCTGGAATTCCGAGTTTTCTATCATATAAAAAAACCAATCCTATCGCTTTCATATTAATGAAATTTTCTTTTGCTATTTTGTTGTAATGTGAAGCTTTTATTATTGTTTTAGGTTATATCTTATAAGAAAAAAAAGCAAAAATAAGCGATTAGATTTGAATAGAATGTAAAGTTTTAAAGAATAAACTCTTAATTCAAGCTTTATTTTATAATATATAATTTCTAACTTACCACTCAAAAAGATTATGACAAAATATAAATTAGAATTGAATCTAGCAGCTGAACTGGTAAAAATTGCAACAGATATTACAGAATGGTTCAGAGTAAAAGGGTTTGAATCATTTCAAAAGGAAGATGATTCTCCAGTAACCTTGGCAGATTATGCTTCTCAGATATTTATTGTCAAAAAATTAAAAGAAACATTCCCAAATGATCAGATTATAGCTGAAGAAAGTTATAATTCACATATTGATATTAATGTTAAAAGAATTATAAAAAGATGTTATAAATCATTAGAATTAGATTTAATTGAAGATATTGAAAGAACTCTAAATTATAGAGGCCCTTATTCATCACGTCAATGGACTGTAGATCCTATAGACGGTACAAAGGGTTTTCAAAAGAATCTATCTTATGCTGTAGGAATAGGCTTTATGGACAATTCAGAATTAATTACTGCTGCTATTGGGGTGCCTAATTACAATGAAAAAGGAAGAGCATTATTTATTGCGGAAAAAAATCAAGGGGCAAGAGTTTCTTATGGTGAGGAAGATTTTATTCCTATAAGTGTTACTGATAAAAAAAATATTAAGAAAGTAAAAATGTGCCATTCTTTACACTATGATGAGCCATGGGTTATGAAATTTGCCGAAAAAGCTGAAATAAGCAAATATATTCAAATGGACAGTATGGCAAAGTTTTGTATGGTTGCTGATGGTACTGCTGATATATATATTAAACCTATGAACGTAAATAGATCTTTTTCATGGGATTTTTTACCAGGAGTGCTAATAGTTAATGAAGCAGGAGGGATCGTGTCAGATATAAAGGGGAACAATATAACATTTAATAATGAAAAATGTATAATTTCAGCACCTGGACTTGTAGCATCCAATGGGATTTTGCATAAAGAGATATTAAAATATCTTAAAATTATTGATATTTAGATCTCCACATAATTAATTAAATTAGTTTGTTTTGCATTAAAATCCTTTTCTAAGTTTGACAATTTGATCCCAACTAATCTAATTTTTTTATTCTGCTTTAAAAATTCATTTAATAATTCCAATACAGTTTCTAAGACCTTTTTTCTATTAAGAATAGGGTAAGAAAAAGATTTAGAACGTGTATATGTCAAAAATCCTTTTAAACGTATCTTTAAAGTTATAGTTCTATAATATATTTTTTCATTCTCCAATTTTTTATGAATTTTATTATTAATATCATCCAATTTAGATAATATTAACTTAAAGTCGTTAGTATCCTCAAAAAATGTTCTTTCTTTACTTATTGATTTTCTGTATTCATTAAATTCTTTTACTTCTCTATTGTCAAGACCATTAACTATTTTCCAAACCCATTCTCCGTATTTTCCAAATTTTTTACTCATTTTATTAAGTGGGGTTCTAATAATATCACCAATGACGTATATTCCATATTTATTATAGTAGATTTTTGATTTTTTACCTATTCCTGGGATGCGAGTAATTTCTAAATCTTTTAGAAAGTTATGTATATGAGATGGTTCAACAACCGTTATAGCATTTGGTTTTTCAAAGTCTGAGGCAATTTTTGCTATTGATTTTGTGGGAGCAATCCCAACCGATAGGGTAATTCCTACTTTATTGAAAATTTCTCTTTTTAGTTTTAGCGCATGCATTTTAGCTTCAATATAATTTTTACATATTTCAGATAAATCTAAATAAGCTTCATCAATCCCAACTTGCTCAAATCTAGGAGAATAGGTTTTAATGATATCCATTACTTGATCTGACGCTTCATAATATTTTTTAGAATTCGGACGTAAGTAAATTCCATGAGAGCATAATTTATATGCTTTAGAAATTGGCGTAGCAGAATGAATTCCATACTTTCTGGCTTCATAATTGCATGTGCTTACTACACCTCTACCATTTCCACCCTTGGGGTCAGCTCCTATAATAATAGGCTTTCCCTTTAATTCAGGATTATCACGTTCTTCAACTGCGGCAAAAAAGCAATCTAAATCACAGTGTAATATTATCCGACTCATTTTTTAAAAATGTAAATTTTGATAAGGAATCAAAATCTCAACATTTTTTATAAATTAACATAATATTAATAAAAAAAAGACTTCAAGGAATTTTTAAAATATTCAATTAGGAATTATGGTAAACATATTTTTAATTAATTTTTTATTAATTATTATATGTCTAAAGAAAAAGAAGATTTATTTAGATCTGAAGTCGTTTGGGGAGCAAAAGCAATATTTAAAAAAGGTTTAGTAGATACTGGGGAAGGTAATGTTAGCGTACGATACGGAAAAAAAGATGAATTATTTATTACTCCTTCTTTTAATAATTATGAGACTGTAACAGTAGATCAAATTGTACATATGAATTTTGATGAAACTCCTTTAAGTAAAGGGAAATTACCTTCTACAGAAGTGAAAATGCACATTCTTATTTATAGATCGCGTCCAAAGGTTCATGCAATAATCCATACTCACTCTCCTCATGCAACTATGCTTTCAATTAACCAAATGAGCATACCTATTATAATGGAGGAACAAATTGCATTTTTAGGAGGTTCAATCGACATTTCTCCATTTGGAGAAGCGCATACAGAGAAAGTAGGAGAAGCTGCTCTTAAGGCATTAGGAATTAAAAATGGAGCACTTTTAGCTAACCATGGAGTTATTGTATGTGGGAAATCAGTAGAGCATGCTGTAAAATTTGCCGAATTGGTTGAAAAACTTGCTAAAGTATATTGGGGTGCACTACAAGTTGGGAATCCTAAAATTATTTCAGTAGATCAAGCTATTAAATTCAAAAAATTATTTGAAAATTTATTTGCAAATTACCCTCGGATAATGCGAAAATAAATTCTTTTAAACTTCATAATTATGGAACTAGGTATAAGTAATTTAGGATTTATTATTGAGTTGGGGCAGTCTAATAAGTATAAAGACGTTTTAAATTTACTATTTGATTCCACAGAGGCGTGTCTTAATGCTGCTGAACTTAATAATATAAAGGTTGTAGAATTAATAATTGATCCTCCAAAAATTTTAAGTGATGAAAGAAAGGGTGAATTTATTGCACTTTTGAACCAATATAAAATAAAAAAACAAATCCATGGACCATTTATTGATATAAATCTTTGTTCTCATAATGACATAATTGTAAATGCCTCAGTTAAATCATATAATGAAATAGCTAAAATATGTAATGAAATTAATATTAAAATGATGACAATTCATCCTGGCTTGGCTAATTTTATGATTCCCTCCATCAGAGAATATAATAAAATTCAATTGAAAAAGGCACTCAATCAACTATTAAATTTTGCATCTAGTTATAACCTGATGATCTGTTTAGAAAACATGCCGAAGAAAGCATCTATTATGTTAGATACGGCAAATATAGAAGAAATTTTCTCAATAATTAATCGAAATGATCTTTATATGACGTATGATACAAGTCATTTTTATACAAATGATGGTAATATAGCTTTATTATGGAAAAAATTTCATAAAAAAATAAAAAATATTCATTTAGTAGATAACTTTAGTAAAGATTCTGATACTCATCCACCATTAGGTACAGGAAAAATTAATTTTAATAGAATTTTTGAAATAATAAAGAGTTATAATTATAAGGGACCGTTAATCATTGAAATTTCCTCGTTTAAATATCAACAAGAGAGCATAAACTTTATAAATAAATATTTCTAATAAATTTGAGTAATAATATAGATCGGAAAACTAATATTTTTTTAAATGCAAATAATCTAAAAAAGGTCTAAAATTAATATCTAAATAAAAGGAGAATTTAGCGATGAAAATAATTTCCTTACAAATTAATGATGATTTATTAGAAAGATTTGAGCGTGTTCGATTTGAAAGTGGATTTAATTCTAAAAGCGAAGCTCTTAGAGATGCCGTTGTAAAATTTATTGAAAAAATGGAAAAATTTGATAATATGGAAGGATATAAAATAATGACAATCAATTTAGTTTATCCATTTAAAGATATAATTGCTGATGAAATTTCTGAAATTTACAATAGATATCATTTAATTATAAAGGCTATTACAGATTGGAGAATTGCTGAAAAGAAAATTGAGGTAATTTTAGTTGTTGGGGACTTTCTTAGTATAAAGGATTTATATAATAATATTGTAAAAATCAAGGATGTAATCTGCTCTATTCACGAAATTATCATTGATTAGATTTAATCAAAACGAAGGGATAAATCTACTTGAGTAGATGGAAATTGTGTTAGATTGCCTATACTAATAATATCTGGTTCTGCGATAATATAATCAACTATAGTTTCCTTATTAATACCTCCAGATACTTCAATTATTACATTATCACGTAATTTATGGTTTTTTAATATGGAAATCGCATCCTCCACTTGATCAGGAGACATATTATCAAGCATTATAATATCTGCTCCATTTTTTGCTGCAATCAGAACATCGTCAATATTTTCAATTTCAATTTCAATTTTTTTTGAGAAACTTGCTTTTGCTTTGACTTCTAATAGTAATTTCTTCACATCTCCATTATAATATTTTAAATGTGTGTTTTTTAACAAAATCATATCATCTAAAGAGAAACGATGTGTTTCCCCTCCTCCCATTAGAACAGCTTTCTTTTCAAATATTCGAAGTCCTGGTATAGTTTTACGTGTAGCTGCAATCTTCACATTTTTTCCTGAAGCGTTCACTAGATTTACATATTCTCGAGTAGTTGTAGTAATAGCACTCATATGAGTAACTAAATTTAATCCTACCCTCTCTCCAATCAATATATTTTTAGTATTACCTTTCAACTCTAAGATAATATCTCCCTTCTCTATATTTTCCCCATCTTTCTTTTTAAAATTAAGATCTACCTTTAAAATTTCAAAGAGTATTGCTAATTCTTCTAAGCCAGAAATAAAACCATTACTTTTAGCAATAATTTTAGCACTAACCGTTGAGCTATCTGGTATAAAGTTAGATGAAACATCATTAAAAGTACAATCTTCCTCGATAAATTCTCTTATCTTCCTTTCAATAATTAATCTATTAAAATTCATTTGGAGGAAATTCTATATGGTATTATTATTATAGATTAAACCTTAAATAAAATTATGGTAAAAACAGAATTAATATTTATAAGAAATAATGAAATTAAACTTGAGGCAGAATATTTCCAATCAGAATTAAGTAAATATACTCCTGTAGTTTTAATTTGCCACCCCCATCCTCAATTTCTATTCAATTAGCCTAGAAAGGGAAAATTTGGGGGAAATATGCATAACAATGTTGTATCTGGAATTTTTAATAAATTCATTCAAGAAAATATCTCTAGTTTAAGATTTAATTTCAGAGGAGTAGGTAAATCTAGTGGAAACCATACGAGTGGTAGAGGTGAAGTAAATGATGTTAAAGCTTGCATTGACTTTTTATTAAATCAGAGAAAAGTTAAAAGTATATTCTTATGCGGATATTCTTATGGAGCGGCAATTGGTTGCTCTACGATTAACTATTCGGAAAAGATTCTTGCCTATGCTGCTATTTCTTTTCCTTGGGATTTTATGGGAGGTAAATATAAAAAACTTTCACAGTCAGATAAACCAAAATTTTTTTTACAAGGAAATAGAGATAATATTGCTAATTTTGAGAGATTTGAAACTCATTATAATGAATATCAAGAACCAAAATATTTTCAAATAATAAATGGAGCAGATCATTTTTATTGGGGATATGAATCTCAAGTAGCTGATAAAATATATGAATTCTATGTTTCTTTAACTTAGTATAATATTTTTATGGAGATTTAACCAGAACTTTCCCGAATTGTTTTCATCTTAATATCCTTTGAAAAATAGGTTCTAAATTATAAAAGAAACAATCTAATTCATTATAATATCAAGGACAAAGAAATAATATTATAATTCAAATTGAAGAAAGCTTTTCAAGGTCATCACGGCTGTTATCCTCAGCCCAATCCAAAAGTTGGTCATAATATTTTTCAATATCTTCAGATTCAGGTACTTTTGAAAGGACTGCTAGAAGAAACTGAGTTTTTTGGTCCGTCATCATTATATTTCTACAAACAATGAAGTCATTTAAATATTTTATTTTCATGCTCGTAAGTTGAGTTAAATTTAATTCTTCAGATGCTTTATAAGCTGCATCACTTAGTAATGAACCCATAGCAGCAATTACTCTTTCATCAACGTCATCAGCTTTTTGTGAAGCCAATACTAATCCAGTAGAGGTAGAAAATAAAGAAGCTCGGAAATTACCATTATCATTTAACTCTTTTAGGACCATTTCTAATCTGCTAACCATAAGAAAGATCACATAATTATATTTATTGAATAAAATTCTCGCGTAATATATTTGTATAATACATGAACTTTCTATTATTTAATATTAACTTATTTAAATGTTATAGATTAATTAAAAAAGTTGTTAAAATATCATCCTTATCTATATTTAAGGTAATAATACTTGGCCTTGCTATTGGCGTTTTAAATCCTTTTTTCTGGGGAGGTGCTTTTGGTTGAGTAGGACTTCCAGGATTAATAATTAATGTATTATAAGGAGTTCCCTTTATCAACGGTTGGTGGGTATGACCAGTAATTAATATATGTAAATTATTTTCTTTAAAAAATGTTTCTATATCCTTTGGTGGTTTATGAATTATTCCTATATTGTATTTACTTACTGAAAATTTAATAAAATATGGCAAATTATCGATTTTATCTTCATTTCCGCATACACATTTAGTTGGTGCTATTTTTTCTAATTCATGTAAAAAAAATTTATTACAAACATCTCCAACATGAATAATCTCATCTACATCCTTGAATGCTTTTTTCAATTTAACTATTAAATTTCTAATTGTGAGGTTTTCATCTTTAGAAGTAAAATGAGTGTCAGCAATTATACCAAATTTTACCATGATAATCCTGAGTTTCTACATTAACACAATACTAATTAGGAAGATAATGGCCCCAAAAAGGAAGTCTGCAATAATTCTAACAATTTTATGTGAAGTAGTTTCTTTTATCTTTATATTGTTTTTAAAATATGAACCAAATTCTTTAAAACCAATTGATAAGCTTTCTTTAATCCGGGGAAATTGCAAAATTAATAATATTATGCTGATTATCAATAATGGGCAGTATAAAAAAAGTGCTATAGGAAAAAAGTCATTACCTTGCAAATAATTCCATACTGCATGTAAAGTGATGATGTTATTAACAGCATGGGCGAATATAGCAGGGAAGAGCCATCTTTTTCTTATTACAATCATTGCTAGAATTATTCCTACAAAAAATGTTTGTAGAAACCAAATAAAAGGATAAATTATGGGTAAGTCTATTGCATATGGCGTAAATATATAATTAAAATGACCTAAACCAAAAGAAAAGGAAGATATTATTACAGCAGACATATTATGAAGATAATCACTCCCTCTATTAGCTAAAAAACCTCTATCTCTTGATTCTTCATATATAGAAACACAAACTTGGATTATTAATACAGAAATGATGAAAATACCATAACTTTCTGATAGATAAGAATTTAAAGAACTTGGAGAATAAACATTTAAGGCAATTGTAGAGTACTCTAACAAATCAGGTAAAAATAAGTAAGTAAAAAAATCTAATGGGATAAAAACTAAAAATAATAGAAGAATACCATATAAAAGTTGATATTTATAATTTTTTTTTGAAATATTAAATAATTCTAAAAATTTTCTTGAAGAGCTGATATCCTCTTTTAGTATTAATTCTTTCTTTTGTGGTTCCAAGGCAAAATTAGAAACAAATAAGAAAGTTGGAATTGCAGCTACAATAAGCAAAGCTCTAATTAAAAAATATAAAGGTGAATAAGCTTTTGAAGTTGTATCTAATATTAAATTTGGTATAATTAGGAGTATTAAAAAAAAAATAAATATGCCAAGGTATATTGTTAGAACTTCTAACAAGAAATAAGCTCTGTGCTTAAATATTAATTTTATTGAGCTCTTAGCTTTTGCCATAAATTAATCATATATTAGTTAATATGAATAACAAAATATTAATTTAAAAAATTTTAAAGTTTATTATTTTATATTTTCTAATACTTAAGTTAAACCATCTTTAACCTGAATTCAATTTGCTAGATGAAATTATTAATTAAAACTAAAGTCTCCAAATTCTGATTTTATTTCTACTGTGTTTTTATTTTTCTTGGATGATTTCTCACATTGACCGATAACTTTTGAATCAATTTTGTATTTTTTAGCAAT
Source organism: Candidatus Hodarchaeota archaeon (assembly GCA_048887145.1). GTDB lineage: Archaea > Asgardarchaeota > Lokiarchaeia > Sigyniarchaeales > SOKP01 > SOKP01. The sequence goes on along the minus strand of JBHLKA010000014.1, from coordinate 9,041 downwards.
ATCGATAATATCCTTAGATATAGAATCATTACAATAAATTTCCATTCTATGCCCCATGTTAAAAACTTGGTACATTTCATTCCAGGGGGTTTCAGATGATTGTTGAATAATTTGAAATATTTTTGGGAGTTTAAACAGATTATTCTTGATATATTTTAAACCAATCCCAAATTTTAATACTTTTATCTGTCCACCACCAGTATTATGGATTATACCATGAATTTCTTTTTTATATCTTTTTAGCATGTCCAATAGAACTGGAAGGTAAGTTCTTGTCGTAGAAAGAAGAGCTCTTCCAACTGTCATATTTAAATCTTTAATTTCGTCTGTTAATAGGTAATTTCCAAAAAAAATCATTTTCTCATCAATATTAGAATCATAACATTCGGGATATTTTTCATAATAATCATGAGAAAGTAAGCCATGTCTAGCTAAAGTCAATCCATTACTTCCGATTCCGCTATTATACTCCTCCTCGTAGGAAGCTTTTCCATTACTAGCTAAACCTATTATTACATCGTCCTTTTGTATATTACTAGCATCAATTATATTATCTCTTTTAATTGATGTAAATACAGAAGCATCAACTAGCAGTGTTTTAACAATATCACCTACATCAGCAGTTTCACCCCCACAAGTAATTATTTTTAACCCATGATTAGATAGTTTTCTACAGTAAGATTCATATTCATTAATAATTATACTAATAATATCTCCAGAAATTAGATGACTATTTCGACTAATGTTGTTAGATAAAAAAATATCCCCTATTTCTCCAACACATAATATATCGTCTATATTCATAACAATAGCATCTCTTGCGATGCCCCTAAAAACTGATATATCATTTGTTTCTTTATAATACATATAAGCTAAATTAGCTTTTGTACCTGCTCCATCAGAATGAAAAATAGAGAAATAATCATCTCGATTGTGAACATCTCTAACAATTTTACAAAAAGCACCGGGAAATAATCCCTTATCGATAGATTCAATTGCTTTATGGACCTCCTCCTTTTTGGATGAAACACCTAACTGAGAATAAATGTCTTTATTGTTATTCATTTTAAAAATTATATTTATTTTTAAGAACTTTTATTAAATTTTCCGTTTGAACAATTGCTTTGCCAATATATTTATGAGGATCTAATAATTCGTCCAGTTCTCCCTTAGTAAATTTATCTCTAATCTTATTATTTTCAAGTAGAATATCTTTAATCAATCGATCTTCTCTTTTAGATTTAATAGCGGATTTTCGTAAGATTTCATGCGCTTCTTGCCTTCCTATACCTCTAGCAACTAAGTTCACCATTATTTTTTCAGCTAAACAAGCTCCTTTTGTAAGGTTAAGGTTCTCTTCGATTTTATCAATATCAAATTCGATAGCTTTTAAATTATTGGTCAATTGTTTTACCATAAAATCTAAAAATATAAAATTTTCAGCAAAGATGATTCTTTCATTTGCTGAATTTGTTATATCTCTTTCATCTTCAAGTATAACGTTATCTAATGCAGGAATTACATTTGATTTAAGGATCCTTGCTAGACTACAAATTCTTTCAGATTTATGGGGATTACGTTTTTGTGGCATTGTTGAACTGCCTACTTGGGTTTTTTTGAACGGTTCAAACATTTCGGATATTTCAGTTCGTTGTAAAATTCGAAATTCAGTAGCAATTTTTGCCAAAGTTTGACCAATTAAAGCAGTTAGAAATATTACTTCAGCATGGCGATCTCTTTGAATTATTTGATTTGCAATTAGAACAGGATTTAGACCAAGTTCTTTCATTACTTCTTCTTGTAACTCAACGCCATAATCTCCAAAACTCGCCATAGTTCCAATTGCTCCTGACATTTTGCCATAAGAAATACACTCAATTACCTCATTTAAGCGATCAAGATGTCTATTTATTTCATAAGCCCATACTCCAAACCTCATGCCATATGTCATAGGTAGTGCATGTTGTCCATGTGTTCTTCCAATACAAATAACATCTTTATTTTTGTCCATTAAAGAAATTAATTCCTTCAATAAAAGTAATAGGGATTTTTTGATATTTTGTAACGCCTCCTTTATCTGTAAGGCTAATGCTGTATCTTCGATATCATAACTAGTTGCCCCTAAATGAATATATTTACCCGCATCACCTTCACATTGTTCTGTTAACGCTTTTACCATAGCCATTAAATCGTGATGTATTTCACTATCGATTTCTTTCACACGCTCTAATTTCACATATTTTAAATTTGCTTTTTTATAAATTTCTTTTGCTGCCTCTTGAGGTAAATTGCCAAACTTTGCATGAACTTTTGCTAAAACAGCCTCAACTTTTAACCAATTTTCCAATTTTTTCTCTTCTGTGAAGAAATCAGCTATTTCAGTGCGATAACGGGTCTCAATCGGGTGAACAAATTTATGGCTCATATAACTCAACTTTATATTATCTAATTTAAATTAAGTAAGAATTTAATATTATTTTTTCTATTAAAAAGCTGATATCTTATTTGATTAGGAGTAACAATCTATTCTTTAATTAGTAGAATATTCAATCCTTAATAATGAATTCCTATGTATTCTATATAGCAAATTACTAAATTTTTTATCTTAATAGAATTTTAAATCTTTTTCGCTTTCTGTAAGGTGAAATGCAGAATATTGCGAATTATTATTTCTATAGATGTTATCACTGTGGAGAATGGTATTATATCAATAAAGTAATTAAAACAAAGAAGTGTTGGAAGTGTAATCGTTCATTCCAATTTAAAAATTCAGCAAAATTTTCTAAAAAGTGCACACTTTCTCAAGCAAGTACAATTATAAAGCATCTAAAAGAGAAAATAGAAAACGAAAACTTAGCAAAATATGTCAATACAAAAAGAACTTATTTGAATTGAACTAATTTAAAGAATAAAATTCTTTAATTTAGTATTACTCACTCTTTTTATTAGAGTTATTTTTTATTCCTTTCTGAATGTAAATATTTTTAGTAGCTGTTTACTATGGAAATTGCTGATGAGTTAAAAATATATGATGATACTTTAATTAAAGAACTTTCAAATTTAGCTAGAAATAATATTGAATATTGGGATATTAGAACGTCTCTAAATAATGGGACAGCCTTAAATTTCACAAATCAACGAAGTAAAGAGATTAGCTCATATGAGACTTTAGAATGCGGTATAAGAGCCTTTATAAATGGTGGATGGGGTTTTAGTGTCTTAAAAAAAATCGATAAAAACAATATAATTAATGGTTTTTTAAAAGCGATACAATTAGCAAGAAAATCACAATCTCTATGTAAGTTTAAATTTAATATAAAAGAAAGAAATCCACTCAATAAAAAATTTAAAACTAATAGTAAAAGGAATTTGGAAACAGTTGATATTAAAGATAAAATTGAGATTGTAAAGATCCAGGAGGATATCTCTTCAAAATATTCTAAAGAAATAAAAAATACCCGTACAGTATATTTAGATGGGTATTTTAAAAATTTATTTTTAAATTCATTTGGAAGTTATATTTACCAGGATCTCGAAATAATACGTCTCTTTTCAGCTGCTTATGCTCAAAGAAAAGGATTAATCCAAAATGCAATGAATTCAATAGGAGGGGTTGGAGGTTTTGAAATCTTAGAAACAGAAGCTGCTCAAAATATTAGCTTAAAATCAGCAAAACAAGCAATTGAGCTTTTAGGTGCTAAATCTCCCGTTGGTGGTAAATTTGACGTGATAATGGATCCTAAATTAACAGGAACATTCATTCATGAAGCTTTTGGTCATGCTTGCGAAGCAGATATAGTTCTAAATAAAGAAAGTATATTAGAGGATAAAATCGGAAAAGCTGTTGCAATTGAAGAAGTAAATGTTATTGATGATCCCACTTTAGGTCAAGGTAAAAAATTCAATCTACCATATGAATTGTATGGAAGTTATAGTGTGGATGATGAGGGGGTTCCTTCGCAGAAGACAGTGATAATTGAAAATGGTGTTCTTCAAAACTTTTTACATAACATAGAAACAGCATCCAGAATGTCAAAAGAACCTAATGGTCATGGGAGGGCAAATTCGAGTACTGCAATCCCTCAAGTTAGAATGGGATTCACCTATTTAGAGCCAAAAGATTGGAAATTGGATGAAATGATTGAAGACACAAAATTTGGGGTATTTTGTGAGGATTTTCAATATGGATATACAGATACCACTACTGGAAATTTCCAATTTAAATGTAAATTTTCTTATAGAATTGAGAATGGAGAGAAAAAAGAATTAATGAGAGATGTATCTCTTTCTGGAATGACATTAGAAGTGTTAAAAAGAATTACAGCTATTGGTAATAAACATACTTTTAATTATTCTGATGGCATATGTGGGAAAGGTGGTCAAGGTGTGCGAGTTTGTGATGGTGGACCATTTATTAGAATTAAGGATATTACTGTGGGAGGACTAAATTGAATGCAAAGCAAAGCTGATATTTCTAATCTAGCATTGTTCGCACTAAATATTGCCGAAAAGCTAACAGCAAAATTCTCTGAAATATATTTTTCTTTAAGTGATTATCTAAATATAGATATAGAAGAGAATTCAATAAAAAACAACGAGATTGGAAGCGATATAGGTGTTGGAATTCGTGTTATTAATCAAAAGGGTTCATTAGGGTTTGCATATACAAATCGACTAGAAAGAAAGTATATTGAGAAAACGGTTAAAACTGCCATCAGTATGATGAGAACCGCAACTGAAGATCCTGATTTTAAAGATTTACCCCCTAAGTATGAAGTTTATAATACCATTAATGGTTTATATGATAGAGATATAAAGTATTTATCAATTGAGGATTCAATACTATATGTAGAAGATTTAATTAAAATATGTGATAAGGATGATATGGCAATTTCTCAATCGGGGAATTTCTCATCTAGTTATAATAAAACATTTATTTTCAATTCTAACGGTCTAAGTATAAACTCAAAAACTACAATTAGTTCTATTTCTTCACATGTCATTGTTAAAGATAAAGTAACAAATGATACTTCTTTTGGTTTTGAAAGTCAGATTGAAAGGAATTTAAATGATATAAATGGTAAAAAAGTTGTTAAAACCGCACTGAAGAATGCGAAAAGGAATTTAAATAGAAAGAAAATAAAAAGCATGAAAGCTCCACTAATCCTTACTCCAAAAGGGGTAATTAGTTTCATTTTAAGACCATTAGCTTCAGCTATCAATGCTGAAACTTTCCAGTACAAAAGAAGTTTCCTAGTTGACAAGAGAGGTGAATACCTTGGGCCAGAAATTTTAAATATTGAGGATAATGCTTTAATTGATGGTGCTGTAGGATCTGCTACTTTTGATGGAGAAGGTGTACCATGTAAAAATAAAAGAGTTATCGATAAGGGTAAATTTTTAAAGTCTGGCTTATTACATAATAGCTACACTGCAGGAAAAGAGGGTGTTGAAAGTTCTGGAAATGCAGCACGTGATTCATATAGTTCTCTTCCAACTATAGGTATTACAAATTTGATTCTTCAATCTGGGAAGCCTTCTAAAGATGATATTATAAGAAATGTCAAAGAAGGTATCATTTTAGATTACACAGGTGATAGACCAAATATTTCTACCGGTGATTTCTCAGGATTAATACTTCAAGGAAATCTGATACAAAATGGAGAAATTTTAGATGCGTTAAATGAAACTATGTTTGGTATTAATTTACTGGATTTATTTAGGAATATTGAGGAAATATCTAAGGAAACAAAAATTTATGGACCATTTCGAGCTCCATTTGTCAAAATAGCAGATGTACGAATTATCGGTGGTGCTTCTTAAGGTATAATATTCAATCTTAACCATAAGATATTATTGAAGTTCTCAGTAGAATTATCGATTATTTCCCATAATACTGTGATAATAGTTTGATTTGGGCCAGGATTCCAAAAAGTGACATTTAGCATTTCAGAAATCCAAATTTCACTATGCTTTTTTGTAATCTGAGTCGTATTGAAGGAAGATAGAGCATTTTCATAACCTGTTGAACTCAAATTTGTGTTTTCATCTCCCTTTAAAATTTCTACTTTAAAAGTAAAATCTCTATTTAAATAATTTTCAACAGTCACATAAAAGGAGATATTATCTCCAACTTTAGCTTCTGTGGGATAATTTTCTGCTTTTCCTTTTGAATTTAATAATCCAAAAACGACAAAACCAGGTTCAGGAGTTAATAAATAATAAATTATGAAGCCACTTAAAATCGTAATTCCTATAATTAAAAGAGTTAGTACAATTTTTTCAAATTGCTTTCGGTTGGTTAAAGTATATTCATTATTCTTCTCTATTCTATACATTATCCTTAAACCATGCAATTGTTTTTTTTAAACCGTCTCTCAAGGAAGTTTTTGGTTCCCAATTTAATAATTTTTTCGCTTTTGTTATGTCAGGACATCTTCTTATGGGATCATCAATAGGTAAAGACTTAAAAATTATTTCAGATTTAGAGTGAGTTAATTCTTTTATAATTTTAGCTAATTCGAAGATTGTATATTCTTTATTATTACCTAAATTGATTACGTCTCCAATTGCTTGATCGTTATGAACCATTTTTAAAATTCCTTCAATTTCATCTACAACATAAGTAAATGATCTTGTTTGGGATCCATCACCAAATACAGTGATATCATCGTTATTTAATGCTTGATGTATAAAATTAGGAATAACTCGTCCAAATTCTGGTCCATGCCTTATTCTAGGACCAGAAGTGTTAAAAATTCTCACAATCTTAGTTTTAATTTTATGTTGAAGTTCATAAGCTTTAACAAAGGCTTCTCCTGCTCTTTTTGATTCATCATAACACGATCTAGGACCCACTGGATTCACGTGCCCAAAATATTCTTCTGAGGTAGGAACAGCATCTCTAGGAGGATTTCCATATACTTCAGACGTGCTTGTATAAAAGAACAATGCATTATGAGCTTTAGCGATACCCAATGCATTCATAGTACCAAGAGTATTACTTTTCAATATCGGAATTGGATATTTTTTGAATTCAAAAGGTGATGCCCTACTTGCCATATGCATTACAATATCTATTTTCTTAATATCCCCCACACAGATACCCTTAGGATGGTGAGTCAAGCCAAAATATATAGGTTCTGATATATCATGATTTATAAATCTAAAATTTTCCCTATCCATTAAATGAGAAATATTATCAAACCGTCCTGAAGATAAATTATCAATACAAATACAAAATGCCTTTTGCTTTACCAAGACATCACAAACCCAAGAACCTAAAAAGCCAGTTCCTCCAGTAACTAATATTATTTTACCTTTGAAGGATATATTGTTTTGGTTAAGACGATTTATAATTTCATCGATATCCTCATTTATATTATAAATCAATTTTAATAACCTTTAAATGAAAGCATTATGCTTTATTTTTGTAATTAAAATTATTATTTTCTTTAAGATTTATGTTTTCTAAGATAATTAAAAGAGATATTTGAAAATAATAGAATAATTATTTTGCTCATTGTTTATAATAATATATAAAATTTTTTTACCAAGGTAAGAAATATATGATTGAAGTTTCAAAAATGAGGGTTATATTTGGAGACTGGCGGTTAGGTCGAATCATTATGTTTACTCTTATCACAAGCTCGGTCACTTATAGTTTTGGAGGTTCATGCTTAAATATTGTTTTATCGGGATTGATTGGGGCAGTTTTGTCTGCTGGAGGTTTCTATTTGGATTATCTTGGGGATTATAAGAAAGATCGAGAATCAGGAAAAATGAAAAATCCTATTGCAAAGGGTGTTTTAAGTCCTAAGTCAGGGTTTGTAATTGTGATTTTATGCTTAGTATTAAGTGCGATTCTTGGCTTATTGGTCAACCCTTGGCTTCTTATTCCTTTATCTTGTGTCATTTTAGTTATTATTGGTCTTGTGAATGGTATTCTTGATACACCATTTCTACGAGCATTTAGCTTAGGTGCACTTCAAGGATTCTATGTTTTAATTGGTGCATTAGCAGCTTATAGATTTGAGCTTGGTATTATAATATTGGCGTTATTCCTCTTCTTTGCAATGACTGGGGCAAGAGCATTGGGAGACACAAGAGATCTTCTTCACGATAAAAAAACTGATACAGCTACAATTCCCAAGAAATATGGCGTTCGCATAGCTAGTTATTTTCTTCTAGTTAATGAAATAATTTCTTACTTTTTTGCATTATCCGCCTATGAGACGGGAATTTTTAGTATTGGATACTTATATTGTATCGTTATTATTGTTGTTGTTGGTCTTCCCCTGACACTTATATTTGTCTACCGCCCAACCCCAAAAATAGGATATACCGTTAATGGTTTATCAATGAGTATATTTAGTATACTCTTCATGCTTGGAATGATCTTGGGAAAATTATAACCCTCCGAAACATAAAAATTTGAACTTCGATTCGAAAATTTAGAATAGAATCAGTTATTGGGTTCGAGTTCCACAATACTGACAAAATTTTAACTCTAAGGGATAAAATCTACCACAATTAGAACATTTTTTTAATGAATTTTCTAGTATTTCTCTTCCAAGTATTTCAAACACTTTTTCAACATTTTGTCCAGATTTCGATGATGTACCGATGATTTCACCCTTAAAATTATATTTATAATGTATCTTTTCAGCATCATGAATATTCACTTCTCTTTGGTCCTCTAAATCTATCTTTGCTTCTACTAGTATTTTAGTTTTAGGAGAATTTGGTACAGAATTAATCACTTTTATCCAATCATGTAGATCTTCTAAAGACTCTCTGCTTGTTATGTCATATAAGACTAAAGCTCCTGAAGCGCCCGATACATAGGAGGGTAAAAGGAGTCTGAATTTTTTCTCACCAGCAAAGTCCCAAATGTTAAGAAGAATCTCTGTGTTATCAACCATTACTTTTTTAGTTTCAAAATCCACTCCAATTGTAGATAAGGTAGATTTATCAAACTTTCCTGTAGCATAGCGCCTAATGAGGGAGGTTTTCCCTACATTTTTAGCCCCTGCAACAAC
>JBHLKA010000013.1:0-35215 GCA_048887145.1 Candidatus Hodarchaeota archaeon | reverse complement strand
GATACTGCAATAGAATGTGGTGAATGAATATGAAGATCACAATTAAACAAATCCATTGTAATTCAATTATTTTAATATAATAAAAAAGTTAAGTAGACTAATGATTTGTTCATTTAAAACTCATTTCTCTGCATTTATTAGCTTTTTCATACATATCTAATTTTTCATAACAAAAAGCTAAAGTTTCACAGAAATCTAAATTTTTAGGTTTCAATTTAAGAAGTTTCTCAAAATGATGAATCGCTTTTTTATAATCTCTTTTTATATCGCAATAAATCTCTCCTAACTTCATTCTTGTAGAAGCATTATTCGGATTTTTTAGTAAAGCTTTCTTATAATAATGAACTGCTTTATCGTAATCCTGTAATGCGTAATAACTAAATCCTAAATTATCATATAATATTGGATCATCCGGCAAAATTTCTAAAGCTTTTTGAAAACATGTTATGGCTTCTTTATATTTTTCATTTAAGTTGTAAGATAGCCCTAAATCATTTAAAGCTTCAGCACACAACGGATCAATCTCTATTGCTTTCTTATAATAATATATCGCTAAATTATAATTACCTAATTCATAAAAAATATCTGCTAATTCACAGCATAAATCAACATTATCAGAATCTAATTCTAATGCTTTTTTATAATAAAGGATGGCGTTATCATAATCTTGTTGATCATAATATATTATAGCAAGATTATTGTAAAGTAAAGGATCATCTGGATTAATTTTTAAGGCTCTTTCATAACAATCAATCGCGTTCTGGTATTGTCTATCTCCTCTATATATTAAAGCCATATTATTTAAAACATCAGTATTACTAGGATCATATTCTAATGCTTTCGTGTAATAGTCTAATGCAGTAGTATAATCTTCTTTATCTTCATAAGCAAAACCAATATTGTAATATACAGTAGCATCTTCGGGTTCAAACTCAAGAGCTTTCTCATAATATTCAATCGCTTTATCTGATTCTCCTTTCATTGAAAGAGCTAATCCGATATTGTTCCAAACTTCAGAAAAATAAGGATAGATCTCAATTGCTTTTTGATAACACCTAATTGCGTTATCAAAATCATTTTCGTTATAATAGGCATCCCCTAAATTAATCCATGCATCAGGATCGTCTGAATCAAGTTCAGTTGCCTTAATATAGCGTTCAATCATAATTTTCTTTTCTTAATTCTATAGTTTATAATGAGGTATGCCTATTATTTTTTTAGATTTTACTTGATTTCATTCTAAAATCATCATTTTGTCTATTTTTTGATCTGTTAATAATATTCTAAAATATTCTTCATTCCTAAAAATGACTTTTTCCAACTTTCCCTCAATCAGAACAGTTTCACCTTTAATTGCATGTTCACAGAATCTTCCTCTGAGAGAATTTACCATAATAATATCGTCTAATTCAATATTTTTTGAAAGGCATATGTTATTGTAGGCTTTTATGCCTTCTATTTCATAGGAACAAGGTGTAAAGATGGCTTTGGAGTCATCAGTGATTTTTGCTTTTAATTTTATTCTTCCCATATTTTTATATGAATAATCATAGTAAGCTCCTTTCCAATCCTTAGGACTTTGTATATATCTTATAAAAAAATCAAATCCCTTATACTTTCCTTGATGGAGCTTCCTTCTCTCACTTTTTAAAAAACTTTCAAATGGTACTCCTGAACTTCCTACTCTCCATTCATAATGAGCGTGGTATTCTTCTGAGGTATATTTTCTACAATATTGATTTTTTTCCAGGATATTAGCAAGCTTATTTTGGAAATTTCGGCTTATGTCTGTTCCATAAATAATCAAATCGATATCAGATTGATTTTTGCTCAATCCAACCATTTGGGAACCTGTTATACCGATTGAACCATGTGGAAGAGATGAATTCTCAATAAATAATTCACATAGCTCTTTAGAACACTTTTCAAGACGTTTAGGACTAGATTTCTGAGATAACTCTTTATAATATTCTCGTGGAGTGTAAATCTCTTTAATATCCTCATTTTTAACACCTTGCAGCTCTAAATCGAATTGTTTAGAGAAGAATAAATAATTTGGATAATTATTTCTTAGGAAGTAGAATCTTTCTTGTAAATCGTAGATCTTTTTAAATTTCTTTCCATTTTTGATTCGATCTCCATCTAGATGAGGATAAAAACGTATAAAACATATTTTTCGATCAGAAGGGTGATGGACCCCTTTCACATCGAAAAACAAGCTTTCATTTTTAGTTTCTATATAATCTCCTTCAATTCCTTTAGGAATTTTCATAAATCTCCCATTAATAATAATTAATATTTTGAGGGAGTTTTAGACTTGATTCTATATTTTGGTATCTCTTTAACTTTTTTCAATTCTCTCTCAAAATCTCTTCTTTCTTTGAGGAATCTCTCTTTATCTCTTTCTAACTTTTCTCTCTCTCTTCTAATCGCATTTTTTTCAGTATCTATCATCGATTTTTCTTTTACTAGCTGTTTATAATCATTATTTAATCTTTTTTGTTTTTCTTCTAAATCACGAACTTTGCGTTCTAATGAATGGTATATATTCTCCGCTTTAGGAACTTTCCTATTTAGCTCTTTTAATCTTGTTTCTTGATGTTGTTTCTTTTTTTCTAAATTTCTTACATCATTTTCAATTTTATCTCTGAAGTTTTCCAAATCTCCTTTTTTTTTATCAATTTCACGGGCTTTAAGATTCAAATCTTGTTTTTTAATACGATTTTTCTCTTTATCATCTTTTAATTTTCTTTTTTCATCATCAATCCGGTTTTTTTCATCAAAAATATATTTTCTCAAATCGTCGATTTCTTTATTTAAATTATCCCTTTCTTTTGAAAGATGCCTGATTTCATTTCTTAACTCCATTAATTCATTTTCTAATTTTTCAATTGTTCTCTTTAATGCATTTTCTCTTCTCTCCATTCCAGGGATTTTAGTTTTAATCTCTTTAACACGAACTTCTGCTCTTGCTTTTTCTCTTTCTAAATATTTTTTCTCACTTTCTAGAGTGTCTTTTAATCCATCTAACCTTTCTTGATATTTATCTAGGTCGGCTTTTTTTTGATCTAACTCTCTTTCTTTTAAACGTAGATTATTTGTATGTTGCTTTATTCCATTTTTCATTCTTTCTAATTCATTTTTTAAACTTTCACGTTGGTTTAGAAGGTTTTTAACTTCAAGTTCTTTCTCTTTTCTTTTTTTTTCAAGTTCTTTTATATTATCTTGATATCCTTCAAGTTTTTTAACTACCTTTTCCCAATCACTTTTCTCTTTGTTTAACTTAATCCTTTCCTCCTTTATCTTTTTAAGTAGTCTTGTATCTGGAATTATTTCGATTTCTTCTTCTGGCGTTTTTTCTCTAATTTGATACTTAGGAATAGGTTTATCATTCATGATATTTCTGCAATTATTTTAATTTCTTAATTAAATTATATTAATATTAACTCTAAAGTGTTTGCAATTTGAAATTAGGCTCTTTTTGTATTGCTTGTAGATTCTATTTATATATTATAGTTTCCATTATTTTTATTAAGAAATTACAAAAAATAATATAAAAACTCAATAAAATTAATAATTCTAAAACTATGGTGTTTATTTATGGATTTTGATGAAGAGTTTGATGAAGAGTTTGATGAAGAATTTGATGAAGATTTAGATGAAGAATTAGAAGAACCTTCTGCAAAAACTCCAGCAGAAGAGGTTAAAGCTAAAACTCCAGCAGAAGAGGTTAAAGCTAAAACTCCAACAGTTAAAGCTGTTCCGGCAGGAAAAAAGATTTCAGTTTATTTTATGTCAACAATAGGTCCCGGTGAAAAAAAGCAAAAATTACTCATAAACACAGGAAACAGCGTTGGGGATATTAAAGAGACTGTTGCAAATTTATTTGGTTTAGATCCTGCTGATTTTCATTTATCTTCAGGTGGGATTACCATGGATGAGAGTTCAATATTGAGTGAATATAACATAAATGATGGAGAAGATATACTATTAATTCCAGCAAGTACTGCTGGTTAAATCTATTTAAAAAGAATCCTTATCCTATTAGTTCTTCTTTTTTTAATTTTTTTCTTTTCTTGATGGAATCAGAGCAATTTCGTCATCATCATCAATATCATAATCTTTTATTTGTGAGGTTTCAAGTAATAGTATACCTCCAGAGGATAAAAGAAAATCTTCCAAGTCATAGTCAAATAATACAGCAATTCTCTCTTTAACCCTACTTATTAATTGACCTGTATCAATTATAATGATTTTTGTTTTCTCGCCTGGCTCAACTAATGATCTTATATAAACACGAATCTGGTCTTCCTTTTCGATAAGATTTGTAGGAGGGATATAAATTATCCCCTCGTCAGTTCTATCCCTGCTTTTCAACATACTTTCGATTAATATTTTTCTCTCGCGTTTATCAAAATATAACATTTCTCTGATAAACATTATCTTATCCATTTTTGATAAATCTAAAAGATTTATTTTATCTAATTCTTCCCGACTAAATACAGAAAAAATATATTTATTAATTATGTCCATATCTTCATATGATTTATTTGATTCAACATAATCTTCTATTGAAGGCATAGCATCAATATAATCTTCAAAAATATCTATGGTTGTTTTTTTAATGGATTTTTGTTTTTTCACATATTTTTTCTCGCTTAACCTCCTATCCTCGCCACTCTTAGATTGAATAATTGTATAAATAGTACTGGTAGATAGTACTGAAACACTACCGATAACTAAAAAGAGAAATAAAGGAATACTTTCTATACGGAATAAGAAAAACGCCATATAGATAATTATAAAAATAACGTAAAGAGTTATAATGCTTAAAACTCTATGCTTTTTCTTCATGATTTTTTTATAAAATTATTATCTAATATTCAAATATATAATTTAAAATTTAAATTCCATTGGAATGAATTTGAAGTTTTTAATTTCATACACCTTGAACTTTTTTTCTAACCTTAGAATATTTCTCGGTATCGAATTTGAATGTAACTCTTTTTTTTTCTTTTTCAATTTTTATTAATTTCAGTTTTTTTAAAATATATAAATATTTTTTAATAATATTATGATTCTTTTTTAAGCTAGTTGCTATTTCTGTAATTTTTAATGCTTTATCTTCCTTTTTCATAAAACTAATTATTTCTTGTATAATAGCTAAGTTTAAATAATAAAATAACTCGACAAATTCTGGATTTGAATCGTATTTAAAAATAATTCTTCGATTGTTAATTTTTTTTGATCTAACAAATCGAAATTTTTCCAAACAGGATAGATGCCATAAAGCTTGATTACTTCCGATATTTAGAGCTTTCATTATTTCATTAATATGGGAAGGGTTTTTCTTTATGTAATTAAAGATTTCATTCCTTACTGGATGTTCAATAATATTATTTTTCATTAACTTTGTTCCAGGAATTATAACTCTCTTTTTAATAAGATCTTTAATGATAATTTCAATCCTTGCTTTATTTATAAGGGGATTCGATTTTACCCTATTGTTAATAAATATAACAATGTCTTCTATTGAAAAGAATGACTTTTTTTCTAAATATTCTTTTACTAAATCAAGAATAATGGATTCAACGTTATTCGTAGAGTTCATAAGCCTTTACTTTTATATTGTTAAAATATCTGGATTTTATAAATATATATTCTTTCTGCAACATTATTTTACACCTTATATAATTATTAGGCATTCATTCAATTTATAATATAATTTCTTAGGCATCCAAATAAGTTTCTTTTTATATTTAGAGTAAAAATTGAAAAAACTTCAAATTCATTCCAATGGGTTTTATAATATCGTTTTAATGCGATTTTATTAAACTTAAAAAAAAAAAAATTACAAAATAAAAGAAGAGTCGTGAAAAAAATGAGTTTTGAAGAAGATTTTGATGAGGAATTAGAACCTGTAAAATCTAAAACACCATCTACTAAAACTCCTTCCGCAGGAAAGAAATTGACTTTATATTTTACGTCAACCATTGGACCTGGTGAAAAGAAGGAAAAATTAACCGTAAATGATGCTAATCATGTAAGTGATATTAAGGAAACATTAGGAAATTTATATGGCCTTGATCCTAATGATTTTCATTTATCATCTGGTGGAGTTACAATGGATGAAAGTAGCCGATTAAAAGATTATAATATAAATGATGGCGATGATATCCTTTTGATTCCTGCTAGTACTGCGGGGTAAACTTATATAATTTTCTTCACAAAGTATAATATGAAGGCATTAAGGCCTTCATTTTTTTTTTTATTTTTTTATTATTATTAATGGTGATAATATTGGAGAAAGATTCAGATTTTTTTGCATCAGAATTGTCAATAAAAGAGAGAGATTTGTATGATCGCCAGTTTCGTCTCGAGGGGTGGTCCCAAAAATTAGTAAAAAACTCGAGAGTGTTAATTGTTGGTGTAGGTGGTTTAGGATGTGAAATTGCTAAAAATTTGGCCATGTTGGGGTTAGGTCAATTGGATCTTGTTGATTTAGATGTTATTGAACATTCTAATTTGAATCGACAAATACTTTTCACAGATGCGAAGATAGGAGAACCTAAAGCAGTTGTTGCTGCTCGAAAACTAAAGGAGATTAACCCTAATATTATAGTTAAGGGATATCATACCTCTTTAGAAAGGTTAGATCCCGCATTATATCAAGCTGCTGACGTTGTAATTGGGGGTCTTGATTCTATGAATGCACGCTTGAACTTAAATGCTCAATGCATAAGATTTAGAAAACCACTCGTAGATGCAGGAGTATCTGGTTATCATGGTCATATTTACACAATCTTTCCGTATCAAAATGCTTGCTATGAGTGCAATCCGTTACCAGTAAGTGAAAGCGATGAAATGGCAGCTTGTACTGTTGTTGGAGTCCCCAGAAAAAGGATTCATTGTGTTTTTAAAGGAGATATGGCATTTAAAGAAAAGTTTGATAGAGACCCAAATCCAAAAGATTTAAGTGATATAGAATTTATTGAAAAGGTTGCGAATGAATTGGTCAACAAACATAATTTCTTACCTGAATATACTAAAGATGATATTATAAAAATCATTGATAGGCATGATCCTGGAATAATTACCATAAATGCAGTTATTTCTGCTCTACAATCACATGAGGCAGTAAAAATCCTTCATTGGAAAAAAGGTCATAAAGGATTAGGAGAGCCTATTAAAGATTATGTTATTTTTAATGCAATGACGATGAAATTATACCACATTGAAAAACCAAGAAATCCTAAATGTTCTCAATGTGGTAAATCTATTAAACGAGTGGCTATAAAAATGAGACCTCAATCACCTTGTATAAATATAATTAAAACATTAAAGAAACATGGATTTGAATTAGAACCTGATCTTGAGCCTGTTTTAACCTTAATGGATTTCAACGATATCAAAGTAATTGATTTAGAACAGAGCACAATTGAAAATGGCTTAAGAAATTACGAATTTATTACAGTTGCAGGATTCAAGGGTGGAGAAATTTATGTAACCTTGAAATTAAATTGAAATTTTAGTTAAAAAACATATTTTATAAAAGATTAAGTAAAGAAACATATATAAAAGAGTAAATTTGTATTATAAAATTAAAGTAAAACAAAAAGGGTTTAGAAAATGAGTATAAGAAGTAGTCGCGTTTCCCGTGATTTTGCTGGATTAAAAAAAATGCTTAAAGATGGTACTATTGTTCAATTAAAACCATTTAATTCTAAAAATAAGAGCATTGATCACTTAGCTATCACAATTAAAGGACCTAAAGGCACAGCATTTGCAGGAGGACTTTTTAAACTAGAAATGAGATTCCCTACTCAGTATCCTAAGCAACCACCTTTTGTAAGAATGCATACTCCGATTTGGCATCCAAATTTTTGGCCAAAACCAAGTGAGTACAAGGGACAGAGAAATATTTGTCTAGCATTAATAGATCCCTCCTTAATTGGGAAAAAAGGTGGATGGAGTCCTTCAAAAACCGCTGTTACAGTAGTTCAAGCTATAATTGCTATGTTAAATACCCGGGGCAAATATGTAAACCCAACAGATGTTTTTAATAAAAAAGCTGCAATAGAAATGATGAAAAATCCTAAATTTTTCGAGAAAAAAGTTAAAAATTTAGTTAAGAAGTACGCAAAGAATAAATGGTGAAATGATAATGAATATTAATGATAAGAATAGCAATTCAATCAAAGAAGCAATAAAGCAAAAAATTAAAGAGAAAATTAAAAAAGAATTACTTGAAGAAATATATACAGAATTACAATTAGAGGAGGAATTAAGGGAAGAAATAACTTCCGAGCTTATTGAAACCCAACCATTAGAACATTCAGAAAAAGATAAAGTTAAACTTGAACCCATACCAATGGAACCAGTAATAACATATGCTAATAATGATAAAGTTGAAGCTAATATAGCGTTAACAGTAAAATCTATCCTTAAAATCGCTAGTCATTCATTAAAATACGCTCATTCTAAAATTCGAAGAGAGGAATGGGTTGAAGTGATAGGATTGCTTGCTGGAAAATATGATAATGCTAAAGGAGTACTTCATGTGGAAGATGCCTATCCAATGGGACATGGTACAGCAGTATATGCTGAAATTAAAGATTATAAAAACTATGTTAGGGCTTTTAAAGATATAAAGAAGAACAGACTTTTTATTTGCGGATGGTATCATTCACATCCTTCATATGGTTGTTTTATGTCTAAAGAAGATTTAGGAACTCAAGCAAGATATCAAAAATTATGGGATAAGGCAATTGCGCTAGTTATAGATCCATATCAAATTGATGGCACTTCATTAGGATTTGAAATCTACCGTGCGAATTTTAATACAAAGAAGTGGTTTTCAGTACCATTTAACATTAAAGGATATCTAGATGTAAGAATGTTGCCAGAAATTTTGGAATTTATGAATCCAATTATTGAAGGTAAACCTGCTTATTTAGAATATGATGAATAATATTGTTTTTTGGTGAAAATTAAACCATGGTTAAAAAGAAGGGTACAGCGATAATATTTGTTGTTTTTCTGATAATTGGTATAATACATGGTTCTATCTCAATTTCATTAAATATTTTTTTATCTTGGATATTTATTGGTTTATGGATAATTTTTACGATTAAAATATTTGAAAACATAAAACAGCATCGTGAATTTAATTCACCACACAATACTGCTTTTTTTGTAATTATTCCTTTATTCATTGGAATTTTTTACTCTATTTGGGGGTATTTTACAGGTATATTGGGTGAAAACCTTCTTGATGGTTCAAATCTATATTTCAGTTGGTGGAGTCTAATTTTTGGATTTCCATTTATAATTTATGGTTCTTATTCTTTATATCGTTGTTTTAAGAAATATAATGTAATCTATTTTGGAACCAAGTCAGTAAAAGCTAAGACATTAGGATATATCCTAACTTCCACAGTTATCCTTTTCATAATAATTTATTGGGTGATGTTTTATGCAGTTATAGAATTTTATGATTCTCCTATAACCCCTCTTCGTTTCTCTTTAAATCTTAATCTTTTATTATTATTCATAGCATCAATATTGATATTTATTATTTTTGGATTAGCTAGTTCACATAGAACACTTCCAGCATTAACCCGAGATTATATTGCTCAACGTACTAGAAGAATAGATTCATTAAGTACACCTAGGATCCAAAGACAAAGGGTACGTACCACAACTAGAACTAATCCATCACCTTCAAGAAGAACTGTGACTCAAACAACGAGATCTCATTCATCTAGAACAACACCTACGTCCCATAGGCAAAAAACTAAAACAACAAAAACTACTAGAACTAGAGCTGTAAAAACAACTTCAAAAGCTATAAATTTAGAGAGATATAAACCAAGAGCATCATATTTGTCAGAGGATGATTTTAAATGTATTTTTTGTTTTAAACTCCCAAAACTCCCCAATGATAATGGTAGGGGGATAATTGTATGTCCAAATTGTAGATATCCTGCTCATGCTGATGAATTTAAAGATTGGTTAAGAACCTCAAATCTCTGTTCAAGGTGTAGTACTCCCATTCCATCCAAATTTAGACATAATCCTAAAATTATTAGTATAAAAAATTATCTAATTATCTATAGACATTTTTTAAAGAAGAAGAGGTAATTAAGCTAAAATTTACATAATTTTCGTTGTTGGATTATTCTTTAAATTTGATATTTTTTTTTAAATCTCCAATAGTAGTCACTAACTCTGCATAAACATTGTGAGGATGAATAGATTCAAAACTCTCAATTTTAAAAATAACTTTAAAATTATCCTCTAAATTTGGAAAATTCCTAATAGTAAAATTCATTGCCATTTCTCTAATTACATCTTCGGCAAATAATGGTTTCAAATGAGCACTTCTGACAAGTTTAGCTTCTTCGGGTCTTTTTAATACTGATTGCATTTTTCCGCTCATAGAATCTTCAATAATTTCAATAATATCTAACACATCAATCTTATGACTATTTAAATCCTTTATTTGCACTATTATACTTCCAGTTGATCTTTGATTATGTGAACTAAAGGGTAAAATATTGAGAAGTTTTTGAACTGTATCATCAGGAATATTTATATCACTTCTATTTTTAATTATTTCTTCAGCATATTCTTGACTCATTTCCTTTGCACACGGACAAACTGTCATTCCAACTGCGCTTGCTCCAATAAAGTAGTTAAAATCAATTTTTTTCTGTTGGTTTCTCCAAGCATTCACAAATGAGCTTATTTTATACGCTTTTTGTATTGTTCGTTGTTTATCATCTTTTGCCTGAACTATAATTTTACCCTCTAGTTTAACTTCAACTTTTTCTGTATATGAATGTTTTTGTAATAATTTTCGAGCAATCCTATCTCCCACTACTTCTACAGAGGGAGTTGGTTTGAATATTACTTCGTTTATTATTTCTTCAATAGTTTCAGAAGTTCGAGACATATGGATTCCTCTCTTGTGACTAGGTAATGAAATTAATGCTGAAATTTTAGGATAAAAAGAATATTTTTTATTTTCTTGAATGATTTCTACTTTTTTTTCTACTCCTACAATTCCTACTTTATCTATAGGAATGTCTACTGTCGAAATTGAGTCTTGTAAATCCTTTTTAAACAGATTGATTAAGATCACCGAAATTTATTTGTTTCTACCAATTCTAATAATTATTATTCAATTAAATTATTTTTTGATATAATGTAAAATTAATTTTATTTTTTTATGTATAGTTCAGAAATTTTTAGCAATTATGGTTTAATTGGTGATAACTTAGAATTAAAAAAAGATATTAAAATTCTAATTAGTGAAAATGGTAATTTTAAGAGTATATCTTATAAGAACGTAGGAGATACAATCCAACTTTCAGATAATAATTCAAATTTATTATTAGTACCCGGATTAATTAATTCTCACATTCATATTGGAGATAGTTTTGCTAAAGAACAAGGGTTTAATAAAGCTTTAAAGCAAGTCATCGCACCTCCAAATGGTATTAAGCATCTCCTATTAAATAAAACTCCAAAAGAAGAGATAATAAAAGGGATTAAAAAGTCAATATTAGAACTATTATCAAATGGAATTACTTCTTTTATCGATTTTAGGGAAGGAGGAGTTGACGGACTAAAGATTTTATATGAAGCTATAGAAAGAGAAAAAATCATTAAATCTTTAGTTTTAGGAAGATATAGAGAGAGAGAAGAGATTAAAAAGATTTTCCAATTAGCAGATGGGATCGGTTTGCCCAGCTATAAAGCTATTAGTCCAAAAGTTAAAGAAATACTAAGAAAATGTAAAGAAGTTTCTGGAAAAATTGTTGCTTGTCATGTTGCTGAATTAGAAAGGGATAATGATTTAATTAATCAAATTTTTAATGATAATATAGTCGATATATTTATTCATGGAACTCATTTTATTAAAAATGATTTAAAACTTCTAGAACAAAAACAAAGTTCTATAATATTATGTCCACGTTGCAATGGATATTTTGGAGCTGGTTTTCCACCAATAAATAAAATTTTAAAATTAAAAATATCCTTAGCGATCGGAACAGATAATATAATGGCTAATAGTCCTGATTTATTTGAAGAATTGCGGTATTTATACCGGATCTTAAGAGTGATGGATAGGAACATAAAAATAACCGGCAAAGATTTGCTAAAGATTGTTACAATTAAAGCTGCTGAAATCTTTAATGTCGAAGGTCAGATTGGTTCGATATCAGAAGGGAAAAATGCGAATTTCTTTATAATTGATTTAAATAATCCTAATTACTATACACCAAAATTAGATATTGATACGTTTTATGCCTTAATCATTGGAAGAACTAATTCATTTAATATTAAAAAAACATATGTAAGGGGTAAACTTGTTCATGAAAAACGTTAAAAAACCTTATGTTATCTTAAATGCAGCAATGACGATAGATGGGAAGATTTCCTCAAAAGAGGGAGATTCTGAAATATCAGATGAAGAGGATTGGAAAGAAGTTCATAAACTCAGAACTCAAGTAGATGCGATTATGGTTGGAAAAAATACAATTCTAAAGGATAATCCTAAACTTCACATCAAATTTTATGAACATAATGGTTATTATCGTATTGTTGTAGATAGTAACTTATCTATACCAATTGATTCACAGGTGATAACTTTTAAGCCAGAAACCTATCCTACAATAATTTGTACTACAGAAAATGTACACCAAGAAAAAGTTAAGGAATTTGAAGCTAAGAATATAAAAGTAATTAAGAATGGAAAAAGTTCATACGTAGATCTTAAAAAGTTAATGTCAAATTTATATAATTTAGGGATTAAGTCTGTTCTTCTAGAAGGTGGAGGAAATTTAAATTGGAGTTTTATTAAGGAAGATTTAGTGGATGAAATAAGGCTAACTATAGCACCATGGATTGTAGGAGGAAAAAACTCCATTACACTAGCAGAAGGAAAAGGCTTTGACAAAATGCACCAAGCTCGAAGTTTTAAACTCGTTGATCTTAATCATCGGGAAAATTATGTTATTCTAAAGTATAAAAGGTGCTAAAATGAGCAAAAAGATAGATTATAAAAATCTTTCAATACGAAAACTAAAAGAAAAAGTTAGAGAGATAAAATCCTCTTTACCAAATGAGAGCCGAAATATTATTACGTTTTCAAAGAACTTTACCCTATCTTTATCAAATTATTGCCAAAATGAATGTAAGTATTGTTTTTATAATTATAAAGTTCCTAAATTAGATGACAAGGGACAAGTTATTCTTTTAGGTAATGAACAAATTAATATACTTATTCAAAAAGCCATAAAGTCAAATTGTAAGGAAGCTTTGTTAATGTCTGGAGAAAGACCAGATCGTTTTATCGAGGTTAAAAGAGAATTAAAAGAGAGAAAATATTCTAATTATATAGAGTTTATTATTTTTCTTTGCTCTTATCTTTTAAATTTTAATCTACTGCCCCACAGCAACATTGGAGTACTGACTTTTGAGGAATTGGAAAAAATAAGAAAATTTAATGCCAGTATGGGGCTAATGTTAGAAAGCACTAGCTTAGAATTATTTAAAAGAGGAATGGTTCACGAGTTATCGCCAGGCAAATTACCAGAAAGAAGAATAGAACATCTTAGAAATGCAGGAAAGTTAAAAATTCCGTTTACTACAGGTTTACTACTAGGTATTGGCGAATTATTTGAGGATAGGATCAAAGATCTTAACTTAATCAAAAATATTCATAAAGAATACGGCCATATTCAGGAAGTTATAATACAAAATTTTGTAAGAAAAAAGGGAATTCAATATCAACCAGAACATCCTATATCTATTGAAGAAACTCTAAAAATAGCAGGTATAGCAAAAATTATTTTAGGAAACGAGATTGCCATCCAAGTACCACCTAATTTAATACGAGGATATGAGAAAGAAGCAATCGAGTTAGGAGTAAATGATTTTGGAGGCATATCTCCATTTACAATTGATTATATCAACCCTAATCATTCATGGCCTCAAATCAATAATTTAAAAACAATTTGTAGGAATTTAGGTTATAAATTAAGAGAAAGATTACCAATTTATGAAAAATATATACAAAAATCGGATTTCTGTCCAGTAAATATTAAAAAAATTATAGATAATATTAATTCAAATGGTACAGATTTATAGTCAAATTAGGCAAAAAATTAAGTCAATTTTGAAGAAGAGCCTCGTATCAGAAGAAATTACTTCTCAAGAAGCTTTACAACTGCTTAAAGTGACAGGAAAAGAATTTAGAGCATTACAAGCTACGGCGGATGAAATTTGTTTCAGGAAAAAGCAGAATATAGTCACTTTTGTGATAAACAGGAATATAAATTTTACAAATATTTGTCAAAAAGGCTGCAAATTTTGTTCGTTCAGTGTTCCTATTACAAGCAAAGAAGGATTTTTATTAACCATTGAGGAAATAAGAAAGAAAGTTCGACAAGCACATATTAGCGGTTGTTCTGAAGTATGTATTCAAGGTGGTATAAATCCTAATTTAAAGTTTGATTTTTATTTAGATATTTTAAAAACTGTAAAAAAAGTAAATCCAGATATTCATATACACGCATTCTCGCCTCAAGAAATATTCTATATGTCTAAATTATCAGGTAATAGCATTGAAGACACTCTAAAGATTTTGAAAAAATCAGGTTTAAATTCAATACCTGGTACTGCTGCTGAAATTTTGGTTGATAAAATAAGAAAAATAATATGCCCCAATAAAGTAAGCACAATAGAATGGATTGACATCATATCTATAGCTCATAACTTAGGAATCCCCACTACATCAACAATCATGTATGGACATATTGAAGAATTGGAAGACAGGATTAAGCACATAGAAATTTTAAGAAATATTCAGAAAGAAACCCATGGTTTTACTGAATTTGTGCCTTTACCTTTTGTTAAAGAAAAACCTATGTTATCTAGATTAAAAAATTTTCCATTAAAATCGAGCTATGGAATGGCAGATTTGAAATTATTTTGTGTAGCAAGATTGTTTTTTAATAATTATATTGATAATTTACAATGTTCATGGGTGAAATTAGGACCAAAATTTGCACAAGTATCCCTTAATTTTGGTGTCAATGACTTTTCAGGAACATTAATGGAAGAGAATATTTCTAAGAGTGCTGGTTCTGAATTTGGAGAATATTTATCCCCAGATGAGATCATCAAAATCATAAAAAGTGCTGGGAAAAGACCAGCTCAAAGAAATACGTTATATAATATTGTACAGTATTATTAGTATTAGTTATTTAATAAATTTCATGTGATTGTAGATAGTTCAAAATATAACGTTGTGCAATTAAATCCGAGCTAACTTTACCTAAGACTTCACCATCTTTAACTACTGGCATTGCAGATATTTGAAATTGTTCTAATTCTCGAATAATATCTAAAATTGTAAAATCAGGTGAAGCGCTAATTACTTCTTTCGTCATAATTTTTTCAAGCGAAACATCTTGTATACCTTCAGCAGTAGATTTGGTAATATCCCAATCAGTAATGACTCCTACAAGCTTACCTTCAGATAGTACAGCAACTATCCCACTGTTTTTTTCAATCATCAATGCTGCTGCTTCTTGAACGGTACTATTTACATCAATTGTAGGTATTGAAACCATAATATCTTTAGCTGTTCTTTCACTTTCTTTTGCTGTTAAACGTTGTAGACTTATCTTCTCTGCTGCAACACAAGGAAGTATATCTGGGTTGCTTGTTAACAGATCTATTAATTCAATCATATTACGGCTAATTACTTTTTTTCTATAAGTCTCACCGGCTATTAAACGATTTTTTGATAATTCTTCAAATTCCTTAGCATGATTGGCTAACCAACTTTCAACAGCCTTACGGTTTCCAAGATACTCTTCAGGTATTTGAAGATGATCAGGTGTTTTTATTAAATGTTCTTGGGCAGCATAAATTACTCCCCCGGAATTTACTAAATAATCATTTGCTATCATAACTCCTTTTTCACGATATACAATTTGTTCCATGCGTATTCGAGCTGCTTTTCTATTAGGGTCAGGAGAATATGTATTTGCACCCTCAACTATTACTGCCCAATTTCCCATTCTTTCTACTAGCATTGAAGGAGCTTCAGTTTGCCAGACCCCTAGATAATTAAATACAGGGGCTGCAGGTATAAAGCAAAAGCCATCTTCGAGTAATAAATTATTTGAATTTGTCGAGAATTTTGTAGGATGTTTATAACCTTCTGAAATAATATTGTTCTGAAAATAGGATGTAGTAACAAGGCCTCCTTTCTTCCATAAATTATATAATTCCAATACCGGTAAACCGGATTCATTATATAAATATCCTTCTAAATCACTAATTCCTGTAATATTAACTAGTGGGATTCTTTCTTTTAGTATACGTGCAGCATGAGCACCAACAGCACCAAAACCTTGAATTAAAATTGTGAGTTTTTCTAATTTTGGGATTTTCAAATTTGCGAATTGAGCTAGTACACGCAATCTAGGCATTATTTCCAAAAGTGTTTGTAATGCGGTCACTACACCTCCCGCAGCAGCTCCAAGTTCATCAATACGATTTCCACCCATATCTGCTGGTTTTGATACAGCACTATCTAATCCATTTTCAATTGCAATTGTTTTCATATCAGAATCATTAGTGCCTACATCAGGTCCAGGTACGTATATATCTCTATAACGTTGAATTAACCGCGCAAATCCTTTAATAATTTCACCATGCTGTTCTTTTGATATGTTTCTCTCTGCAACTATACCTGATTTCCCACCTCCATATGGAAGATTAGCTGCTGCATTTTTAAGAGTCATTCCACGAGCTAAATTATAGATATCTGATGGTGTGATATCTGGGAGCATTCGGATACCTCCCATTGAAGGGCTTCCCATAGCAAGAGAATCTACAACCAAATATCCACCAATCTCTAATGGAGATTTTACATCCCACATACAACTAACTAGTTTAGGACCAACTTTATCGGTAATAACTCCTAAACGTGAAAGAAGATGTACATCTACATTACTAAATTCTAAATAGCACCTTCCATTGTCTTTTTTTAATCGAGTTTTAAGAGTTGCTTCAGGGAGTCTTTCCTTGAGAAAAGCATCCATATTTTTTGGAATCATATTCTAAATCCATTTAAAGTATTGGTTTACTATAAGTATATGTTTACTAATATGAGTCTTTCTAATTTAAAGCTGTCTGGTTTTAAATTAGATTTAAATATAAATAGAAATTATTTTAGGTTTTATTAAATAAAAGTTATTTATGGGGATTTTACCCATAATTGAATTAAATAAAATAGTAAATCTAATTGATGTTGCCCCTATATTAACCCATTTCCTCCAAATTCCAAAACCAGCGGAGTTTCAGGGGAGGATTATTCATGAGAAATTAAGTTAATCGTTACTCATCTTGAATGTAAGATTTTCCCATAAGTAGGCAATTTTCTGCCTTATTTAGTTCTCTTCCTAAGTAATTTAAGTGATAAATGTTTTCAGTTAGTTTAGATTGAATAACTTTCTTACTTAGCGATTCTGCATCATCTCCTATAAATGTTTGATTTAATTTATGCTCATTAGAAAAAAATAATACATAAATTTTCTTAGTATAATGGTTAATATATATTCTGAAATACCCTTTTTTATCAGGATTATAATCTATATTTCGCTCCTTTACAATAATAGCTTCTTTTTGATCAATTTTCGGTATTTCTTGGGATTTCTTCTTTTTAGCTTTAAAAATACTAATCCCTAAATTGATTGGAGGAATTTTTTTATTTTTTGCTAAGTAATTAAGTTTAATACAATCTTTTAGCTCTCTTACACCTCCCATTAATTTAGTGCTATGTTCAACAGTAAAAACAACACCCATATCTAATTCAATTGCGATACTTGCCAAGAGACCGTTAATACCAACAGAATCAATATCCATTAGCTCTACCACATTTGAAATTCCAAAGAACATCGGTAATTCGTAATTTGTGTAATTTTCTTCAGCCACTCTTTTTTTATATAAAAAATAAGTCTCTAAAGAATTGCAAATTCCTGGGGAAATCGGCGTTTCTAATAATGGATCAGCAATTAATTTCTCGAAGCCATGATTATGGAGTTTATTTGTCAAATCAAATAATGTTTTCACTCTTGTTTCTGGTTCCTTAGGGAAATGTGCTGCTTCAACGTTTGTGGGTAAAATCACAATAGGGATATCTTTAGGTAAATTCAAACAATTTTTATAATTTCCAACATCAAGGCTAAGAATCATGTCGATGTTTTCATCAACTGCGGCAAATATCTCATTTTTTTCCATTGAATCTATACTTATTAAAACATTAAAATTTCTTCTAATAAGATCAATAATTTCTTTAATTCTATTTGGATTAGGTTTATTCGAAATGCAACCAAGATCTATAATATCAGCTCCAGATTCTATATAATGCTTTACTTTTTTAAGTATATTATTATCACTCCTCTCAGTACAGTTAACGATTTCAGCAATAACGGGGGGAGGTAAATTGCGCCCTATTATTAGATCTGATTTTTCTTCATTAATGTAGAACGTATGATGAGATATATTATTTTTTGCCATCTCATATTGTTCTTTAATAATTTCTTGATATTCTTTTTCACCAGAAATCTCAAAAAGTTTATTAGCAGGAATTTTGTTTGATAAATTAATGCTTTTTAGGTTTTCAAGAATCACTGGTAATTCTGAAGCAAATTCAGGGCCTTTTCGAACTTTAAGAGAATATTTTCTTTCTAATGAAGTACTATCCCATTGTACAAACCCAGGAAGTAAAATTATTTCATAATCAGAAATTGGGATTTCAGAAATAATTTTGTCTACCATCCCCTCTGAAAGAAATGCTGAAATTGAAATCTGAGCTTTATAAACTTCAATTTCTAAATTCTTGATTGGCTGTATTATTTTTTTTATCAGGGGATAACTATTTAAACCGGTAATGATTAGAATTTTAGTAATTTAAATCACTTAATAAGTTTTTTTTATCAAATGGAATATAGATATCATCCAATATTGAACCCGTTGCTTCTTTTATTTTTAAATTATCTATTATTGGTTTAAATCTTCCTCCTAACAATCCATTTGCTATGAAAGCAGCGCCTTGAGCAGCATGTTTTGATAAGTGACTATATGATTTCATCAGTTTTACAGGAGCAATATCATTTAGACTTGATAAAATCTTTTCTCTTAAATATTTTAAATCAGCTCCTCTCCCTGCTATAAGTATCTCCTTTATTTTCTGTGTTTCAGAAAACGAAGAAGAGATCGCATATACTGCTTTCTTAACACTAGAAATGTATGCATCCAGAGCAATATTAGTCTGTTCATCTCTTTCAGCTAATAAAACGATTTCCTTTAGACTTAGATCTTCATATCCTGCAATATATGATACTCCACCTTTGTAAATATTCTTCTTTTTAATTGTTTTAATCAAATAAGCCAGTTCTCCGTCAAGACTACCACATGCTCTAAATCCCATAATATTAGATCCCCCAATTCCATCGATTATTTGTCCATTTTCAATTGCTAAAACTGCTGTAAACCCATAACCAATCTCAACCATAATAAAATTAGTTTTTTCAGGACTAATATTTAATCTTTCCATTTGATCCCTAATTCCTGTAACTGTAGAACATAGTTTATCAGCTGTACCCATATCAATTTTATTGATTTTTCTATATCGTGGAATGGTGGGTAAATGCTTGACACCAGGAACAATAACTCCAGGAATTTTTTCAGATTTTATTAAGCGTAGGATTTCACCTAAACCTATTAATTTATTTTTTTCTTCTTTATTGAATTTTAAAAGAGTAAAAAAAATATCTTTTTCGGTCAAATCGTTTACCTTTTTGAGAGGAAGGCCAAATCCACTAGGAGCGACCATCAAATCAATATTTTCAACGGACTTAATGATAGAGATTGCCTTATTTGGTTCCTTTATCAATTCTTTTGAAGGAATAGAAGCATCTAATATAATTTCATCGTTATCTAATCCAAAAAAATCCCAACTAAGTGAGCCAGGATCTACGCCTACGACTTTCATCTTGAGATAGATCTTCTCATTCTAATAAAATTGGATACTTTTGAAATTATCTATATATGAAAGTATAACAATTCTTTTTATATTTATTAGTTTAAAACTATTGCTTAAGAAATCATTATTACTTAAAATTTAAATAAAATCTTAGAATTTCTAAAATTACTAATAAATATAATTAAAACTATAAATTTATGGTGTAAAAAATTACTATTGTGAATGTATTTGTCTGCAAAATTTGTGGGGAAGCTTATATTGGGGAAAAGGCTCCAAGTCGTTGTCCTTTTTGTGGGGCTTATAAAAAATATTTGGTTAAAGCTAAAGATTATGATGATACAGATGATTGGGATGTTGAACTTACTGATAAGGATCGAGCTAATGCTGAAAGGGCTTTAGAAGTTGAGGTATCTAATACAATATTCTATAAATGCGCAAGTGAAAAGACTCCAAATCTCGAGGGTCAAAAGTTATTTAAAATCTTAGCAAAAGTAGAAAACGAACATGCTTCAGTCTGGAAAAAGATACTCAAATTAGATAAGGTGGAGTTTCCTAAATATGATGCATGTGCTTCTGAATATAATCCTAATCTTAAAGAATCACATTCTCGAGAAGAGAGAGCGATAAAATTTTATAACCAAGCCGCATCAGAATCTTCAAATCCTCGTTTGAAGGAGATTTTTGAAGCATTTGTAGAAGTAGAAACTGATCATCTTAATTTATCTGAACAGAGACTCAAATAAATCTTTTTTCTTTTTTTTTAATAATTAAATACTATTTTAGAAAGTTTTTTAGCTTAAGAATTTAGAGTAAATAATAGATGGATGTAAATTTTCAAGAACTTGGACTTAAAAAAGGTTATTTATATGAAATTTTAGCTACTACCTTTTCAGTTAAAAGAAATGAACTTATTCCAAATACGTCGTGTATGGGAATTAGAGTAAGAGAAAATAATGAAATAAGCATTAAGCCTTATCCTGATTCAAATACTTATAAAAATTTGAAAGAAAATTCTCTTATTTGCATAAGTTTTGTAGAAAGCATTTTTTTATATGCATTAGCAGCACTGAAAGGACTACACCTCTCTGAAAAATATAGAACTTTCCCTATAGAGTACTATAATTATTATGACATTAAAGAATTTAATAAATCAATAAGTAAAGTTCCATACATTAACCAGGCATGGGCCATATTATTTTGCGAAATTAAAAAAGAATCACAATTAACTAGAAAAGATATATTTGGAAAAATTAATCTTTCTGAATTTATATTAAAAGTTCTATCACTAGTAAAAATAAAAGAATCATATAAATTATTTAACAGAGCTGAAAACTTAATTTTAGAAACATTAATTTCAACTACAAGGTTGAAGATTGCCTTTGAAAAACATGATAGAGATTTAATTACAGAATTTCAAGGTAAAATCGAAAAAAATGTTAAAAATATAAGAAGATTCGGTAAAAATCAAGACGCGCTTAAAGCTCTAGAACTTATAGAAGAATATATTCATAAGTTAGAATCATCTATTTAAGTTATTTTTTCAATATACATTAATGGATATTCAAGTTTTTCTATCCACTCAACTTTCGCTAGAACATTTACTGATTTATATTCAACTCTGATTGCTGCTTTAATTATTTTACCTGATATTTCATCATATGCAAATTCAGATGATTTATCTCCCATAATTTTATTTTGATTAAGTATTATTTTAACACTTTTAACATATGGTTGACAAGATATAGAAGCTTCAATTCCTCTCTCAATAGAATTAATAGTGTCTTTATTTGAAGATATAGGAAGCCCGCATAGTATATGATAAAGCGCGCCTAATTTAATTCCTATTTCAAAGCAAGCTCTTTCTCTGTCAGAAAGATCAGAACAAAAAAAATTTTCATGATTATTTATTGACATTAATCATCATCTAAATATTCAATTTTAGCTCCACAGTTATTAGGTTTACAAATATATATATGTCCTCCTGTTCCTTTCAATCTTAATTGAACTTCTTTTAATAAATTATTAGCTTCAGATTCAGATTCCATAATCCCTATTACACTTGGTCCAAAAGACGACATTCCATAAGCTTTTAATCCATATTCTTCGAAAAAATCCAATATCCTTTTTACAATATCGTGTTGTAGACTAATTTCAATTTTTTTAAAACCTATATTCTGAATTCTTTTTATACCTTCCCCAAAGCATTCTAAATCCTGTTTTATTATTCCAGGGATAACTTTCATTAAAATTTGATGAGAGACTTCATTTACTTCTTCTTTCGGAATTGGGGCATAATTCTGAAATATACTTATTTCCTCATCTCCGTATGCTCCTTTTCCTACATTTGGAATAACAAGCACAAATCTCCAATGTTCGGGGATAGGGTATCTAATGATTGTCAGCGCGGGATCAGCACTTTTTGAGGCTGAAGAGGGCAAAAAAGTTTCTTTTTCTTTTCCCATTCCAAAATCATGTCCTGCATCTAAAATAAAGCCTCCTTTATCAAAACCACGCCATCCGATTCCAGATGTTCCTCCTCTTTCTACAATTTTTGTTAATTCTTTTATTGTTACCTGATTAAAATTTTTCAATCGAGTTATAGCAGTAGCGATTGCTAAAGATAATTGGGTTTTTGAACCTAAACCTACATGACTGGGATAATATCGTTTTAGATGGAAATGAAAATTTTTATTACTAATATTAAATAACTTAAATATTTTTGAGGCTTTTTCATTGATAACTTCAATTGATTCTCGATAATATTTATGGGCTTCTATTTTAAATTCTTTGGCATTATTAGTTGCTTCAAAAACGACATTAGGGCGATCTAACATTAGGCCAATTCCCCCATCTACTCTACCAGTGTACCCGTTTTCATCTATCAGTGAGAGGTGTATCCTACATGGAGCAGTTATTCTAATTTTCATGATGAATTATTTAAAATTTAGAACTATGAAATAGAATTTTCAAAATAATATAAATATAGCATAATCATTAAGATTTAGATAAGAGTTATTTATACTTTAGAAAAGGTTTTGCTAGTGCAGACCAAACAAATAAGGAAGTAGCTCTTTCTATTGGAGTAGATAATTTTAAAGATAAACCATTTACCCTAAAAAGATTGTTTAATAATATTGAAAAACTAGTCAGTACAATTAATGTTTAATGTAATATTTCATATGTTTTATTGAACTTATTTCATAGTAGAACATATTTAAATGTGAGAAAATTGAGTGATTTAGAAGGTTTAACTCGGAATTTATTAAAAAAGGGAAATACTGATGACGAGATTATTGAAAGGTTGATCCAAGAATATCTTGATTTTAAAATTATAGATAAGGCTTTAGCTTCTAAATATGCAGAAGCTATTTTGGAAGAATGCAAACAAAGTGATTTGAATTCTGTAGATGATCCTTTTATAAAAAAATTGTTGAAATTTAGCCTGTCAAATGTATCTGTTGGCAAACAGGGAGTTGGTTGTCGTGGTGCAGGGGATTTTTTTGTTCATAAATTAATTGCAGGACTTTCAGAAACTGAATATAAAGCATTTTTATCACCCACTTCTTTAGATGATGCTGGTGCTGTTCGATTAAGTGATATTAAAGGATTTAGAAATGAATTATTTGACGAGGAAAATTTAATAATTGTTTCAAAAATGGAAGGAATACACTCCCGTCTGAGTGATTTTCCTTTTATATGTGGCTTTCATGTAACTCGTGCAGCATTGAGAGATTTGTATGTAAAAGGAGCAAAACCAATTTCAATAATGATAGATGCTCATTTAGGAGATGATGCTGATGTTGCTAAACTATTTGATTTTATGGCAGGAGTTTCTGCTATTTCGCAATTGACGAAAGTACCCATAACAGCGGGATCAACATTAAGAATAGGGGGAGATATGGTTATTGGAGATCGTTTTGTTGGTGGAATTGGAGCTGTAGGATTAACTAAAAGAATTTTGGCTAGGAGAAATATAAATCCAGGAGATAGAATACTGATGACAGAGGGAGCAGGTGGAGGCACAATTACAACAACAGCTATTTACTCTGGAAATCATGAGGTTGTGAAAGAAACACTAAATGTTAAATTTTTAGAGGCTTGTGAAATCATTCTTGATTCAGAATATATTAAGGATATTAATTCTATGTGTGATGTTACTAATGGTGGTTTAAGAGGAGATTTATATGAAATAAATTATGAAGCTAAGTGTGGTGTTGTAGTATATGAAGATGTAATCAAAAGTTTAGTAAATTCTCAAGTTCTGGATATGTTAAATAAAGTAGGAGTAGATTATTTAGGAGTTTCTTTAGATGCTCTTTTAATTTATTGTTATGAAGATGCTAGTGAATTAATTATTTCTGATTTAAAAAAGCGCAATATTCAATGTGCAGAAATTGGATACGTAAATAACTCAAATCAAGTTAATATTGTGTACCAAAATAACATAAAGGAGGAAATTTTGCCAAGATTTCGTGAATCTGCTTATACTAAAATAAAACAAGAAATAGGAGAAGAACCTCCTGAATATAAAGAAGAGATGGAAAAACAGATCGAGGAGGCTGCATTGAAAGCCTTGGAAAAACGTAAAAAAATTATTGAATATATAAAAAAGATTTAACTTATTTATCTTCTAAATTTAGAACTTCATTCAAGGAGCCTGAACGATATCCTTCCAAATCGATTGTAATGTAACAAAAACCAAGTTTTTTAAATTTATTCGTAATTCGTTTAAAATTTTCATTATTTAATATAGTTGGTATATCTTTAGATAAAACTTCTATTCGAGCTAATTTTTGATCATGCAATCTAACCCGTAATTGCTTTAAATTAAAGGTATTTTTCAAGAATTTTTCTCCTTCTCTTATCATCTCTAACTTCCCTTCATTAATAATTTGATTATAGGGAATTCGCGAAGAGAAACATGCCATGGAAGGTTTAGATTGGACTTTTAATTTGTAAAACTTTGATATTTCTCTGATTTCTTCCTTATTTATATTAAAGTCAATATATGGAGTACAAATATTTAACTCTTCTAAGGCTTGCATTCCTGGTCTATAATCTGACAGATCGTCTATATTTGAGCCATCTAGAATTATATCAAAATTTTTAGATTTTTTGATTTTAATAATGTCATTATATAAACCAGTTTTACAAATATAACATCTATTTCTAGGATTACTTTTAAAAGCTTCATCAGTTAAGGGATCACGGTATATAATAAGATGAGGGATATTATATCGATCAGCAAATTCTTTTGCTTCTTCTATTTCTTCATCAGGATAAAGAAGAGACTTTTCCGTGATAAGAAGTGTTTCTTTGGCATATGCATTTGAAATATATCCTAATAAACTACTATCTACGCCTCCTGAGAAAGCTACAATAACTTTTTTATCTTTTAAAAAAGATATTAATGATTCAAGCTTTTTCTTGATGTGTTTAGACATTTCCATAGCTTTTCTATAGTCAAATAAAGAGGGAAATAAAATAAATCTTTATTTTTATAATTAAAAGTTTCTAAATTTCTCTTAGAAAGAAAGCTTAGGTACTGATTTTTAAAGAAATATAAAGATTTAAATATAGTGTTTTCCTTATATTATATAATACATAGTATTGAATAAATACTATTCAATCAAAAATTAATCGGAGAAGGCTGTAAGAATGATTAAACGTGTTAAAGGATTTGATCCAGAATTTTTTGATTATGCATCGAAATTTGAATCTGAAATAAATAGAGGGATTTCAACTCTTTGCATTTTATCTATTATCAATCGATATGGCAATGAAGGTGTACATGGGTATCAGATATCAAAAGACTTGCAGGAACAAACAAGAGAAATATTAATAATTGAAGAAGGAACATTGTATCCAATCTTAAGAAAATTAGAAGATGATGGTATAATAAGGGCTGAAAGGGAAAAAGTTGGGAGAAAACGGAAATTTTATTTCATGACAGAAAATGGAATAAAAGTATATAATTATTTATCAGGATTTTTCTCTAAACTTACTGAAGCAATTGCACCTTTATTTGATGTAAATGTAAATTTAAAACTAGAAAAATATTTATATTGTCCGATGTGTGCGAATAAGATTGATCTGACTAGTATAGAAGTCAATTTTTGCGATGTATGTGGACATAATATTACTAAAGAATTAAAAGAAAGAGGTTTTAAGAAATGAGTGAAAAAAATAAGGATGATTTAGTAAGAGAATATATTAAAGAAGTCAAGAAAGCTCTTCCAGAATGGTTAAAAGATAAAAAAGAGCATAAAGAAATCTTAGCTGATCTTGGGGAACATATTTGGGAAAAAGCGAGTGAGCTATCAGATACAGGAAAGGCTACAGAAGATTCTGTTCAAATGGCTATAGCTCATATGGGGACCCCTAAGAGCATAGCAAAAGAATATAAACGAAGAGGTACACCGAAAGTATACATTACGAAGGAAATGTGGCCACTTTATCTTAGGGTATTGACTATTGTATTTGCAGTTATAATCATAGTTAATATTATTGGTTTAATAATGAACATTGTTTCTGGTACAACTGATTTGGGAGAATTGCTTGGAGGATTATTTACAGGTATTCAAAGTGGATTATTTATCTCATTTGCTGTAATTTCAATAATTTTTGTAGGTTTATCTATGGAGGGTTATTTTCCTGAAGATTTTAAATCTAAAAAGCAGGCTGAAAAGGAGAAAATCAGACTTGAGGCTGGACTACCACCAAAGCCATTCATAAAACCTGTAGGTGAAATTATTGGTGGAGGAATTGGATTAGTTATTGGTATATTATTTGTATTTCAGCCATTTCCTTCCTACCTATTTGAAGCTGAATTTCTTTTACTACTGCGTTTTTTTGGGATTTTTATGATTGTTGGTAGTTCTCTTGATATAACGAGAGGAATTCTAGGAAATACTCAACCAAGTACTCATCAAGTAATTCATGTAATTAAAATTGGTCTGAAATTAGGAGTCATACCAATTTTGATTATCTTGATGAATCGTCCTGATATCTTTCCATGGTTCTCAGAATCATGGGTTCATATAGGAATTCCACCCGAATTTCACTATCCTTACAGGATTGGTATGACAGCCCTGATTGTATTCGTTATATTATTAAATCTCGATGATATCTATAAAATTTGGAAAATTCAAAAATATAAATAAATCACATTTTTTCTTTTTTTTTATTTCTATTTTTTAATTTGATTTAGTATTATTAAGAGACAGGCTATTGACCAAATTAATGTGGCAAATAACATTATCCACTCGAGAAAAAATCTTGTGATTGAAGGTGGTGGAAATAAATATAAAATCCCAATTGTAATTGGACCTATTACCATATATATTCCTAAAAATCTAGGAAATTTTGTTTGATTTATGCAAATGACAATGCCAGAAAATAAAGCTCCTAAAATTATCCCTGTAAAATGAGTAATTGCGAAAATTAAATGCAATTCTAAGATCGTCGTGCGATCCACACTAAATACCCCAGCGCCAAAAAAACTTACTGAAGAAAGGATTAGAAAAAATAAACTAATATTAGACACCTTTTTTATAGTTGAAAATGATACTTTCTTTGAAGTTATATTATTTTGATTTACATTATTTTTTATATGATTTATTAAAGTTTGTTTAATAAAGTAAGAGAATATTGGTATTTGAAGAACTCCGGTTAAAATTAAAGTAATATCTAATATGAGTGGAGCAGGAGTATACCTAAATGAACCCAAATCACTTATAAAGTTATCCCAAACATTATAACCCATTGGGCCAAAATTAACCGCGATTACTGTAGCAATAAATAAACCTAATAAAAAGATGATTAATGAACTTATAATACAAAATTTTACTATATTAGGTTGATTTAGTTTATAATTCAACTCTTTAATTTTCAACTCAATGGGATTGTTTAAGTTTAAAATTATTCAATATTATAAAAACAACAGGGATTAACCAAAAAAATGCGCTGAATAGCATTATCCATTCAAGAAATTGAAGTGTGACTGACTCTGGATGAAGCATAAATAGAATTGTAGCGGTACCAGGTCCAATCACCATATATATTCCTAAAAATCTTGGAAATATTGTTTTTTTTAGTGCTATTGCTATACCATTAAATAATGCTCCAATTGCTAATCCTCCAAACACAATACCTGAAAATGCAATATGTAATCCTAGTTCAGTTGTTCTATCTTCGCTAAATAATCCAATACCAAATAATCCTATAGATGCTGTAATAAGAGAGAATAACCCAATAAAGCCGTTAATATCGATGTATACGTAAAAGATCCTTCTTAAAATTGATTCATTTGAATTAAAAATTATTTCTTTATTATTGGAAAGAATTATTTTAGCAAGATAAAAAAAAATTGGAACTATTAAAATCCCAGTTACCATCGCTATTGTATCTAAAACCAACGGTGCAGGAGTATGCCTAATCGAACCTAAATCACTTATATAATTATCAATTATACTATAACTGTTTGCTCCAAAAAAAAATGCTATAAGTACCGCAATAAGCAAACCAGGTAAAAAAATCAATAAACTTGCATAAATACAAATTTTTATAGTTTGTTCCTTTACAATTTTGTTATAAACATTTTTGAATTTAATCAGAATACGATTTAATTGACTCATTTACTATTATAATTAACTTTTGACTTTAAAATTAACTAAAAACTGAAATAAAAAAAAAAAGAAAGAAATAAATTAATATTCTTTTTTCAAATTCTGAAATTTATAAATTTTATAGAAATTACTCACCATTCCTATGATAATTCCTACTACTATTGCAATTATTACCCAGAAATATATAATATAATAATTAGAATCTAATGGTATTATTGGAATGGTACCACCTGAGAACAACTCAATTGGAAAGATATGAGGTTTATCTATCAAAAAAAGAAACAAAGGAATGTACCCTGCATTATAAATTGTTAATATTCCTAAGGTAATTTGTTGGCCGGTATAATTTCTAACTCCCGCAGCTAATCTAACAAGATTAAATAAACCACTAATTAAAATCAAAAACCCAAATAATTTTAGCCAATCTAGAAATTCTACATGAAATAAAACTATTTCAGCAAAGGGTTGTATTATTAAGAATAATCCGAAGATAATTCCACCGGCAGCACCAAAAATCAGTTGACCTATTGTTACCGGTTGCTTTTTTTTTAATTCTCGTTTTGCCTTGGCAATTTCTTTTTTTTCTTCTCTTCGGCGTCTTGCTCTTTCTATTCTCTCTTCTCTACGTACTTTTGCTTCTAATAATTTTTGTTCTCTGCGTAATTCTGCAGCTGCTAATCTCTCTTGCCTTAAAACTTCTATTTCAGCTAGTTTATGTTCTGTTCTAGCTCGAGATTCAGAGATAATTAATTTGGCTCTTTCTCTGGCTTGTTGTAGGCTTTCTTCAGTGTATTCCTTTGTTTCTTTTAATTCCCGCTCTGAAAGATGAAATGGAAAAATTAATGCAAGTCTATATGGTATAACTCCAAAATCTTCGGGTAGAAATCCTTGCATAGAAAAGAATACAAATACTATTGTTATTACCACTGCTGTGATTAAACAGCCAATCCATATACCGGTAAACATACCTCCTAAAGCGTCCAACCACATCCCAGGTTGGAAGATAAACTTAAAGATGGCAATTGTAATATTTATAATAAGCACTATGGCAAAAAAGAAAAACATCGTTCTTAAATAGAATTCAAAAAGTTCTTCAGTTATATATAGTTTAGGAGTACCACGTTTTTTGTAAATTCTAGCAATACTCTCAGGAGAACCAATTTGTATTAAAGCTTGTTGAATATCTGCTGCAGTTGGGTCTCCACCCCCTGCAATATTTCTTGCTTCATCCAAAATTTGATTATTTAGATCATCTAATATCACTCTGATTTCTTCTTTTTTTGGTTTTAACCATTCTGGTAATTTCTTTCTTACTTCTTCAAGATAATTATTAATCATTTCATTTTCCGAATAACTCATATTTATCAACTTTAAAAATTATTTTTTCCTTGAGGAAATGAGTTTCTCCTTTTAATTTAAAATAATTCAAATAGTTTATTAAAAAAAATGGAGACCAATTTTCAATATTATCTTCAGTTAGAAGTATGGTATTTATAAAATTCTAAAATATAATATATGATAATAAAAAAGCATTTTTTCTTAATATTTGACAAACAACCCGATGGATTCTCAAGAAATTAGAAATCGTAGAAAATTTGGAATGCATTTAACATCAAAAGACATATTTTATAAATACATCTATCCAGAGATCAAGCAAGTTTTAAATAACTATATTTGGGTTGATCTTTATGCTGGTGAAGGAAACTTAGTTTTACCAATTTTAGATTTTATAACTCCAAATGCGAGAGATGATTTTTTTTTAAATCATATCTTTTTATTTGATATACAAAAAGAAATGGTCAATAAATGTATTAAAAATGCTGAATCTTATGGAATTTCTGATGTAATTGCAAAACAAAATATTTTGATTAGGGACAATCTTGAAAGTTTTCCAGAATTTCTAATACAAAAGAAATTTCCAGTTTACCATATAACTAATCCACCATATCTTTATTTAGGATACATCAAAAAGCATTCTGAAACTCAAAAACTACTTCCTTATTTTAAAAAAGGGAATAGTGGTTATCAAGATTTATATCAAATTGCTATGATAAATGACTTAAGAAGTGAAATTGAAAATCTGGTTTATATTATTCCCTCAAATTTTTTATATGGGGCTTCAGTATCTAACAAATTTAGAATAGAGTTCTTGAGATATTATAAAATTATTAAGATGGTTATTTTTGAGACAAAGATATTTGAATTTACTGGGACAAATATATGTATTGGTTTCTTTAAAAGAAAGAAAAGACCTAAAGTAGAAGATTTAACTTTTTCAGGTATAAAATTAAAAAAACAAAATGAAATAGTCCATAAAGATTATCTCTTAAAATATGAATATAAATATAGAGCAGGATATGAATTTGATGAATTTTTAAAGAAATTCCGTACAAAATATCCCTTGAAGGTGAGATATTATTTATTAAAGGATAAGGTATTAGAGGATTTGGGGAATAGCGAAATTGAAGTAATTGATGCCAATCAATACATCAATAATAAGTATAAAAAGTTAAAACTTAAAGTTAATGAAAAATTGAAACAAAAGTTAGAATCAAACATATTATATGTAAGAACTGTTGATACAGGATCATATAATGGGAGAGTTGGTTTAGGTATCATTAAATCTGATTTTAATGTTGATGGAATTCTGGTATCTGGAAACACATATCGAACCCATCCAATTCAAATATTTTTTGAGCCACAGCTTTCATTAGAAGATCAGATTTTACTTAAAAATTATTTCAATTTTATTATAGAATTATTTAGAGAGCTTTTGGATAGTGAATTTCTCACTACTTATAAGTATTCAAACGCAAATTATACAAGAAAGTATTTAGGTTTGACTCAAACAAGGAAATTAATTGAAACGTTCCCATATAAGAGTTTAACGACTAACAAAAAAGAAAGCTTGAAAAAGTTTATAAAAAACAATGAGTTAAATGAAATTTTGCAAATATTAACTCATTTTAAGTAATCTTTATACTCGCAAGCAAGAAAGATATTAACCCTAAGAATGCGCCAATTTTAAGAAGTAGGCTAATTTTTTTGAAGTTTTCTTTAATTAATTTAGAAGAGAGCATTAATATTACAGCATATCCCACATCAATTAATCCAAAAAACATTGAGATCAAAAATAAAAGGGGATTAATAATTGGAGTAAAATAAGGCAGAATAAAAAATAATATCGCAGCTAATGAAAAAAACATAGCAATTATTGTAGATTTTTTAACACCAATTCTAATTGCCAAGGTTTTAACATTTTGCTCTTTATCTCCTTCAATATCTTCACATCCCTTTATAATTTCTCGTGATAACAGTAGAAAGAATGAAGTTAAAAAGAAGAAATAGATATAGGAAGGAATACTTGAATTATTTAATATAGCTCCATAAACTAACCCTATAGAGAAAGAAATACTGACTATAATATTTCCAAAAAAACCACTTTTCTTTCCCCATTTTGCATAAACCCATCCAATAAAACCAAAGAATACAGCAAGGGTGATATTCAGAAATCCGATATTAAAGAAAATACTATGAAAGATTGATAATACTACGCCTATTCCATAAGTCGTAAAAAAAATTATTTTTGCTTGCTGTTTAGTAATTCTCCCACTTGGGATTGGTCTTTCTGGACGATTTATTTTATCTATTTCGAGATCATATATATCATTGATAACCATCCCTGAACCAGCAATAAAAAAGTAAGTTATTACTCCAAGAATTATATTTATTATAACAAGGTAAGCTGATATATTAATTCTTGTATTTAATATGCCAATTATGACCGTTAAACTTCCCATGATATCATTTATTGGGCGGAGTATTTCAATTATATCCATGATTTTCATTCCGAGTATAACCTACTTAAGTTTTATTTTAATGGGTAACTCTTTTTACAGTTTTTACCTGCATCCTTAATCTCATCGATTATAGGTTTTAATGAAGAACCATTATCTTTTAAAATATGGTCTTCTAAGTATGTACCCATTACTATAATACCCGCTCCTGCTTCAACAAAATCTCTAGCATCCTCTTTTGTAGTAACTCCTCCTCCCACTATAATAGGAATATTTAACATTTGAGAACAAAGACGAATAGTTTCTGAAGGTATTCTTTCACTTCCAGAACCAGCTTCTAAATATAATAATTTAAAGCCTAACATTTCTGCTGCTAAGGCGTAAGCTGCTGTTAACTTTGGCTTATCTCTTGGAAGCAATTTAGCTCTGCCAATCCACCCAGCAGTTCCTCCAGGTTCAATTATTAAATAAGCAGTTGAAATAGGTTCAATATTTAATACTTTAATTGTATAGGAAGCAAGTGCTTGATTTCCAATAATATTATTTGGATCCTCAGAATTTAAAAGAGACATAAACAAAATAGCATCTGCTTCTTTAGAAATATTACTTATTCCACCGGGAAATATAATTATTGGCACATCTACTTTCTCTTTTATTGCGAGAATAGTATCATCAACAAAACGTTGATCAAAAACAGTACTTCCTCCAATAAGAATAGCATCAGTACATGCTCCGTGTGCACATTCTGCCATTTTAGCTGCCTTTTTCGGAGGTTGTTTAACTGGATCAGGATCAATTAAAGAAAAATGCAACGCACCTTCTTTATTGAGTTTATTTATAAGGTATTCATAGGTGCTCATCTCTAAAGATTTACTTGTCAAAATATCAGTCATTTAATTCACATTTCAATAATTAATTTACTTTTTTAGTATTTATTAACATTTTTCTAATTTTATCATAAACTTGAATTACTTTATTTTTCCATTCTTCAAATTCATAAATATTTTTGGGAAAATTCTTGTATAGCTTTGAAATATCTTTCATTCTAATTCTAAGATAATTTAAATCTAACAATAAATTAGGCTGGGCGATTCCTTTGATTGCTTTATTCACCATATTTAAAAGTGATAAATTCAAACCTCCAGTTGCTGAGATTTCCAAGATTTCTTCTCCACTTAATAAATCTTTCTCTAACCCAAAATTTAGTTCAGCATTACTCATAACTTGTAAAGTCATTCTAAGTAGATCTAATGCAGCAAATTCTGCTCCAAAGCTAGTCATAACCTTAAAATTATAATCCCATAGAGAATTAATAGTGAGATCTGCATTTTCAATAGCGTTTATAGCAGTTTCTGCAGCAAAAAAACCTCCCCTCATTGAGGGATCTATGCCTCCACCATGCAATGGATTAACTTGGCAAGCAGCATCTCCTATAAGCATTATTCCATTATCTGTGCAAGACCAAAGCGGCCTTCTCACAGGCACTAGACCTCCTCCAGAAGAAATTATATCATAATTCGATGTTAAAATGAATTGATTAAAAACATGTTTCTTATAATACTCCTTTATTTCACTTTTATATTCAGGAAAAGTGCCTAAACCAATATTTACGGAAGATTCATTCTTAGGAAAATACCAGATATAACCACCAGGAGCTTTTTCTTGATCTAAGATGATTGAAATGTACTCTGGATCTTGAACTTGAAGATTTTGAGGTGAAAATTTAACTATTTCTCTGAAGCATAAAATCGTATCTTCACGAGAAATTGTTTTTTCGATTAATTCGCTATTTATTTTTTTCCTTAAGGGTGAATAAAAACCAGATGCATCAATTACGATTTTAGATTTTAATTCTGTCCTTTCTCCATTTTTTAATTTAACCTTTACACCAGATACAGTATCTTGTTTATAAACTAAATCTAAAGCCATAGTTCTATCTAGAAATTGTTTTACTCCCGCGTCCAATGCTTCATTTAGGAGTCTTTGTCCAAATTCTAATCTATTCACAATATAACCTGCTTGTTTTGGATCAAATAGATCAATGCATTTTTTTAAATTAGGTGAATATAATTTAGCTCCCTTGATTTTACTAGAAAGTTCTTCTCCTCTTGGGTTATTTATTTTAAGGAATTCAAATATTTCAGTCCCTACAGCATCCCCGCATATTTTATTACCAACTTCATCTTTTTCTTTACGATCAAGGAGGCAAACCTCTAATCCTTTTTCAGCAGCAAATCTAGCTGCTGTAGTACCTCCAGTTCCAGATCCAATAACGATTATATCAAAAGACTTTTTAATTGATTCCATTATATGTGATATCTGTTATTTGGTTTATATGAAATAAGAAGAATTATTTGAATTATATTAACGTTAATAGAAATATGATTAAAGTTGTTAAAATCGGTACTGTCAAATCATCCCAGGTACTTGGAGAAAAAAGTTCAATTATAGTTGCTAATACACTAGTAATTAATGACAATATTAAAGCAAATTCGATTGAAATATGTACTTGAGTTATTGGATTTTTAACTCCTATTACCCAAAAAGCAATAAAGCATATTATAAAACCGCTTGCAAAAAAGGTTAAAGAGCCTTCTAAAGTTCTAGTAGAATTTATCCATGGTATTTTTATTTTTATACTTCCAAATCTTTTTCCTATTAGAGAAGCAAGGGTATCAGAAATTATCATTAACATTATCCCTGCTATTGGGAAATAA